>CAZBBL010000034.1:0-15685 GCA_964490275.1 uncultured Barnesiella sp. | reverse complement strand
CGGGGTGTCGGTTGCTTCGAGACACTTTATGAATTTTGAGCCGATGATAGCACCGGCTGCGTGGCTGCAAGCGTCGCCGAGTGTGGCCTTGTTTGAGATGCCGAAGCCGATTAATCGTTGATGGCGAAGCTCCATGGCTGCGATACGTTTGAAATAGGCTTTCTCTTTTTCGCCAAATTCGCTGCGAGCGCCTGTTGTTGAGGCTGCCGATACCATATAGATAAATCCGTCGCAATTGTCGTCGATAAGGTGGATTCGGTCGGCCGAAGTTTCGGGCGTTATCAACATTATCATTGGTATGTCAAACTCTTGGCATAGGCTACGGAAGTCGCTGATATAGTCGTCGAAAGGTAGGTCGGGCACAATCATTGCGTCGATGCCTACTTGCTTGCAGCGCTCAAAGAGGCGACGTATGCCAAAGTGCATGAATGGGTTGAGATAGCCCATCAACACCAATGGTATATCGGGCGCGGATTCTCGGGCTTTGACGATATCGTTGAGCAAACGTTCGAGCGTCATGCCGTTGCGCAAAGCTATGGTCGAACTGTTTTGAATCGTTGGACCGTCGGCCATTGGGTCGGAGAATGGTACGCCTACTTCAATCATGTCGATGCCGCCACGGTCGAGGGCGGTGATGATGTCGGCAACGCTGTCGACGGTAGGATGTCCGGCTGTGAAGTAAACCGAAAGAATATTATTTTGTTTTCTCCCAAAAAGGTTTTGCAATCTGTTCATCTTCGTTGTATTGTCGTAGTGTCAAAATAAATCGTGTCAGTAGGCGCAGGTCTTTAACGCCGGGAGCTGACTCAAATCTCGAGTTAATATCGATGCCGGCCATGCCTTTGCGCAGTGAGCCGACGATGGCGTTGACGTCGTCGGGGCCGATGCCGCCACTGAGTAGGTATGGTGTGGCTAAGGGGTAGTGGTCGAGTATCTTCCAATCAAATTTTTCGCCCGTGCCGCCGCGTTGTTGGCTCTTGCGGTCGAGTATCAGTAGGTCGACGTTGCCATCGTAGGCTGCCGCTTGCTCTAAGTCGGCGCGACTATCGACGCCGATGGCCTTGAAAACTGTGAGTCCGCGACGTCGCAACTCACGACACATTTGTGGGGTTTCGTCGCCGTGTAGCTGCACTATTTTGATGCCATATTTCTCGCTTGTTGTAATCACTTGGTCGACAGTTGGATTGACAAACACTGCCACCGGTCTGATATATTCGGGCAACTCGGCTACGACTTTAGGGTCGAGGCCTATGGCCGAGCGTTTGGAGCCTTCCCAAAATATAAAACCCATCAGCATTGGGGTTAGGGCTGCAACTTGGCGTATGTTTTCAGGATTGCGCATTCCGCACACCTTGATAATCATATCGCTGTGGCGTGGAGTCATCTCTATATCAGTCGTTTCCATTGATAAATGATTTTAGCGTTAGTTGAGCGTCGGCCGACGTCATTAGCGCTTCGCCTATGAGAAAGCCGTCGTAGCCTACTTGTCTCAGCGCTTTGATGTCGGCAGGGGAGTGGATGCCGCTTTCGGCAATCTTCACGGCAGTTATCGGCAGCTTGTCGGCCAATGATGTGGAGGCTTGCAGCGAGGTGGTGAATGTCGTAAGGTCGCGATTGTTGACGCCGACGAGGTCAATCTCGGAGTTGACGGCGGCGAGCTGGTCTTCGCCATGTATCTCTAACAGCACGTCGAGGCTGAGGCTGTGAGCCAATTCGGTGTATTCGGCTATCTGTTGGTTGCTTAGCAGCGATGCGATGAGCAACACGGCGTCGGCGCCTACGATTCGAGCTTGATAGAGTTGATATTCATCTACGATAAACTCTTTGCGAAGAAGAGGTAGCGACGTGACTGTGCGAGCTACGGCCAAGTCGACCAATGAGCCGCCGAAATAGCAAGTGTCGGTGAGAATAGAGCATCCGGCAGCTCCGGCAATGTCGTAGCCGGCAACCACTTCGGCCGGCGAGTGCAACGGAGCAATCTCTCCGCGCGACGGAGAGCGACGCTTAAATTCGGCGATGATGCCGCCGGGGGTGTTGAGAATAGATGCACGCAGCGAGTTGGTGCGACGGCTAACCTCCGAGGCCAATTCGGCTAATTGCTCTGTCGGTATGACGAGCTTTGAAGCCTCTACTTCGCGGCGCTTGTTGGCTGCTATCTGTTGGAGTATGTCGGCCATTGCTTTAGCTATTTAGTTGGCAAAAAAGGTTGAATGCTTGTTGAGCACGGTGGCTGTCGAGCGACTCTTCGGCCTGGCTGCGAGCCTCGGCAAGCGACAATTTTGGCTCCAACGTAGTGATGGCAAAGGCAGCATTGGCGACCACGCATTCGCGCTGAGCTTGAGAGGCTGTGCCGGCGAGCACGTTGTCGAATATCGTGGCAGCCTCGGCTATCGTGTCACCGCCATATAGGTCGCTCTGTTGATGACGTGCAAAGCCCAAGTCTTCAGGCTCATAAAGGCGCTCACCTTCGGGCGATGATACTTTAAATTGTGATGTCAATGAAATCTCGTCGTAGCCGTCGAGAGAGTGCACGATAGTGCAGCGTATCTTCTCTTGTTGAGCGATATAGTTGTAGAGACGCATAAGCTTGAGATTGTAAACGCCGAGCAATTGGTGGCGCGGCCGCACGGGGTTGACCAGCGGACCGAGCATATTGAAGAATGTGCGCACGGCCAAGGCTTTGCGCACGCCGGCAACGCTCTTGAGCGCCGGCGAGAAGAATGGCGCATGGAGATAGCAGACGCCCGATTGGTCGAGCGAACGGCGCAGGCGGTCGATGTCGGCCGAGAATTTTACGCCGTGGTGTTCCAACACGTTTGACGCTCCGGAGACGCTGCTGGCGCCATAGTTGCCATGCTTTATCACCTTGCGACCGGTGCCGGCAACGACAAAGCAGGTGGCAGTAGAGATATTAAACGTGTTTTTGCCGTCGCCGCCAGTGCCAACGATGTCGATAGCGTCGATATCGTTGAAATCGACCGGCAATCGGCGTTCCAAGATAGCGTCGCGAAAGCCCGAAAGCTCGTCGGTAGTGATGCTTCGCATCAAAAATACGGTCATGAAAGCCGACAATTGGGCGTCGTTGAAAGCGCCGTCGGCTATTTTGAGCATTATCTGACGGGCTTCGTCGCGCGTCAAGTTTTTGTGCTCAAACATTTTATATAGTATATCTTTCATCGGTATATCCAGTTTTTGAGGATGGTCAAGCCATCGGGAGTCATTATTGATTCGGGGTGAAATTGTATGCCTCTTACGTCGTATTGGCGATGACGCAGAGCCATGATGCAGCCTTGATCGTCGACGGCCGTCACTTCGAGTTGGTCGGGAAAATTGTCGGCTGCGACGGCCCAAGAATGGTAGCGTCCTACGTCGAAACGTTTCGGAAGTGACTCAAACAGATAGTCGTCGGCCACTACGTTGATTGGAGTTTGCAAGCCGTGATAAACCTTGTCGAGGTTTACCAATGTGGCTCCAAAGCGTTCGCCGATAGCTTGATGGCCGAGGCAGATGCCGAGTATCGGTTTTGTAGTTGCATATCGTTGAAGCAAGTCGGGAAGTATGCCGGCTTCGGAGGGGATGCCGGGGCCCGGAGAAATGATGATTTTGTCAAATTTATCAATGTCGTCAATTGCGATTTGGTCGTTGCGCTTGACGGTGATATCGACGTCGGGCAGCCTTACGCTGTGAACTATATTGTAGGTGAATGAGTCGTAGTTGTCGAATATTAGCAATTGCATGGCTGAGGTAGGTTTAGAGGGTTTCTGCAAATTTTACTGCTTTGACCAATGCACCGAGCTTGTTGTTGGTTTCTTGTAGCTCGCTCTGTGGATTGGAGTGGGCAACAATACCGGCTCCGGCCTGCGAATATAGGCGGTTGCCTACGCTTACAAAGCTGCGAATAGTAATAGCTTGGTTGAGCGAGTTGTCAAATCCGATAAAACCGATGCAACCACCATAGATTTTGCGGTTGTGAGGTTCGATTTCGTCGATTAGCTGCATGGCACGCACCTTTGGCGCTCCGCTCAGTGTGCCGGCCGGGAATGTCGCTGCAAACAGTTCAAACATATCGGCGTCGTCGGGCAGCTCGGCTTTCACTCTCGATACGAGGTGGATGACGTGGGAGTAGAATTGCACTTGTCGCAGAAACTCTATGCTCACCTTGCCACCGCTGCGGCTCAAATCGTTGCGAGCCAAGTCGACGAGCATTATATGTTCGGCGTTTTCTTTCTCGTCGCTGAGCAGTTGCTGAGCCAGCTCGTTGTCGCGGCGGTCGTCGCCCGAGCGTTTAAACGTGCCTGCGATGGGGTCGATATAGGCTTTGCCGGCTTCGATGCGTAGGTGAGTCTCAGGCGACGAACCAAACACCTTAAACCCTCCCATGTCGAAGAAAAACAGATAGGGCGACGGATTGACGCAACGCAAAGCTCGGTAAACATTAAATTCATCTCCGATAAAGCCTTGTGAGAAGCGTCGCGACAACACAATCTGAAACACGTCGCCACGGCGAGCATGAGCTATGCCGCGTCTTACCATCTCGACATATTGCTCGTCGGTGATGGTCGAGCTGATATCGTCGAGAGCGTGGAAATCATATTGGGCCATGTTGTGATTGTGGATGATGGCTTTGAGCTGTTGCATTTCGCTTTGCTCTCCGCAAGGGATATTTTCGACGATTGTCATGCGGTTGTCGAAGTGGTTGACGCGTATTACAAAGCGATAGAGTATGTAGTAGATGTCGGGGATAGTGTCAAACTCGGGGCAGCGCTGGCTGATATCAACTTTGTCGAAGTAGCGCACGGCATCGTAGGCGGTGTAGCCCAACAGCCCGTTGCCTTTGACGATGCCTTCGCCATCGAAGTTGAAGCTTTCGACGAAACGTCGCAATATCGACGGCAGTGATACGCTCGAGCTTATCTGCTCGGTAACCACCGTGTCGTCGGGATAGCTCATTGTCACGGTGTCGCCGTCGAGGCGCAGCGAAGCAATAGGGTTGACGCCGATGAGCGATTGACTGTTTTGCATCGTGTGGTAGTCTGAGCTTTCAAGAAGCGCCGACTGTGGA
Organism: uncultured Barnesiella sp.; assembly: GCA_964490275.1. Taxonomy (GTDB): domain Bacteria; phylum Bacteroidota; class Bacteroidia; order Bacteroidales; family Muribaculaceae; genus JAGBWK01. The sequence goes on along the minus strand of CAZBBL010000034.1, from coordinate 10,623 downwards.
TATAAGTCACGAATTTTTAGATAGATGCCAACCGGAGTGTCGAGGTCGGCCGGTATGGTTGTTGATAGCGTAGTGATATTCATTGTTGGTAGTCGGAATAGTGTTTAAGGTAGGTCTCCATATCTTTGTCGCCACGGCCCGAGAGGTTGATAACGACAACGTCGGTCGGGGCAAATTTTTTGATGTCGAGAGCGGCCAGAGCATGGGCCGATTCGAGGGCCGGAATGATGCCTTCGAGACGAGTCAAACGATAGGCGGCTTGTAGAGCTTGAGCATCGGTTGCTGCGAGCACCTCGGTGCGCCCTATCGAAGCGAGATAGGCGTGTAGCGGGCCAACGCCGGGGTAGTCAAGCCCGGCCGATATCGAATATGGCTCGGTGATTTGTCCGTCGTTGTCTTGCATTAGCAGGGTGCGTGAGCCGTGAATAATACCCTCGGTGCCAACAGCTATTGAGGCTGCCGTTTGGCCTGTGTCGATGCCTTTGCCGGCAGCTTCGACGGCTACCAATTTTACCGTATCGGAGTCGATGAAATGGTAGAACGCTCCGGCGGCATTGCTGCCGCCACCAATGCAAGCCACGACATAGTCGGGCAGCGATTTTTGGCTTACGCGACCTATCTGCTCTTTGATTTCGGCTGAGATGACCGATTGAAAGCGAGCCACCATCTCGGGGTAGGGGTGAGGGCCGACGGTGCTGCCGATGATGTAGAACGTGTCGGCCGGATTGCAACACCAGTCGCGGATAGCTTCGTTGGTGGCATCTTTGAGGGTCTTGTTGCCCGAGGTCACAGCAACTACTTTAGCACCCAACATTTTCATGCGTTCTACGTTGGGACGCTGTCGAGCCACGTCGGTTGCTCCCATATAGATGACACATTCCATGCCCATCAACGCACATACTGTAGCCGTAGCTACGCCATGTTGCCCGGCTCCGGTTTCGGCTATGATGCGCTTTTTGCCCATGCGTTTGGCCAACAGAGCCGAACCGATAGCGTTGTTGATTTTGTGGGCTCCGGTGTGGTTGAGGTCTTCGCGCTTGAGGTAGATATTGGTGTTGTAGAGTCGGCTTAGGCGCTCGGCACGATACAGTGGCGAGGGGCGGCCGACATAGTCGCGAAGCAGAGCGTTAAATTCGGCATTAAATTCCTCGTCGTCGACCCATTTATAGTATGCTTCGGCCAGGTCGTTGACTGTGCGATGGAGTATCTCGGGGATATATGCACCGCCAAATCGGCCATAGAAGCCTGAGTCGTCGACCGGTAATTGGTGGTAGTGAGCTAAGTGAGATGTCATGTTGATTATAGGTGAATGAGAATATTAGTAAGCATGAAGTGAAAAAATCTAATAAAAAAGTCGCCAAATTTTTAATTCGACGACTCCTAAGCGTTATGGCGTTTTTGCTTCACTCAAATCTTGGATGGAAAATGGCATTACCAAGCCACGGCCGTCGAATAATCCAACGGGCGCCACCAATAGCGATTGTTTGTGAATGTCATTGTCATTGTCAATTGCGATATTTGTTGCAAATGTAAATGATTTTATTTAAATGCCAAAACATTTGCGATAATTTTTTGAATTTTTCTTTCAATTGTGCTTTTTAATATATGTAATATATATAATAATAAGTTTTGCGAAAATGAAGATTTAATGTAAATTTGTCGTGGATATCTTATCACATTTTCATATCACACTATTAACTGTCATATCTAATATCTATGATTGATTCTTGTTTATATCGTCATAAACCCGAATGGCTCAAGATAAAACTGCCTCGCGGCGTAAAATCGGCCCACGTAGCAGGGTGTCTCAACGGCCACGGTCTCAATACTATATGCACGTCGGGTCTCTGCCCAAATCGTGGCGAATGTTGGAGCAACGGTACGGCCACGTTTATGATTGGCGGTGACACCTGCACCCGCAACTGTCGCTTTTGTAACGTGAAAACAGGTCGCCCTCAGCCTCTTGACCCTAAAGAAATCGATGGGGTTGTCGATTCGGTAGAGCGCCTTGGCCTGCGTCATGTGGTCATCACATCGGTCGACCGCGACGACCTGCCCGACGGCGGTGCTTCTCATTGGGCTTCACTGATACGCGCTCTGCGCGAGCGTTGCCCGTCGGTGACAATGGAGGTGCTGGTGCCCGATTTCAGAGGTAACGTCGACGCTCTCAATATGGTTATCGCCGAGCGTCCCGACGTCATTTCCCACAATCTCGAAACCGTCAGACGCTTGACGCCGTCGGTGCGTTGCACAGCCACCTACGACGGCTCGCTTCGCGTCATCAAGCAGATTGCCGACGCCGGCATCCGTTCTAAATCGGGTATCATGCTCGGCTTGGGCGAGACTCCCGACGAGATTTTGCAGACAATGGACGATTTGCGCGCGGTAGGATGTGAAGTGATGACCATCGGCCAATATCTCCAACCTACCGAAACCCACTACCCCGTGCAGGCTTATATCCATCCCGATCAATTTGAATATTACCGTCAAGTAGGCTTGAACAAAGGCTTCCGCCATGTCGAGAGTGCGCCACTGGTGCGTTCAAGCTATCATGCCGAGCGCCACGTATTATGATTCACGTAAAGTATCTTCGCGATGCGCCATATCGCGATGTCCTCAGCTTGCAGCGCCAACTGTTTGGCGATATGGTCGAGCGCCGTCATCGAGGCGAAGCTGTCGGCGATGAACACCTTCTGTTGGTTGAGCATCGGCCTGTTTATACACTTGGTCGCCACGGCAACCGCGCCAATCTTACTCATGCCGAATGGCTCAAAGCCAAGGGCGCAGAGCTTGTAGAGATAGAGCGCGGCGGCGATATCACCTTTCACGGGCCGGGCCAAGTGGTGGCATATCCGATAATCGACCTTCAGCGCCATGGCTTGGGCGTGAAAACCTATGTCGAATTGCTCGAGCAAGCTGTAATCATGACGATGGCTCATTACGGCCTTGAAGGCCAGCGTATTGATGGCGCTACGGGCGTATGGATGGGGCGCGGGACAGCCAACGAGCGCAAGCTTTGCGCTATCGGCATAAAGTGTAGCCGCTTCATCTCGATGCACGGTTTGGCGATGAACTCGGCCACCGACCTCAGTTGGTTTAGCGCTATAAATCCGTGTGGATTTGTCGACCGTGGTGTCACATCGCTATCGGCCGAGTTGGGACGACGTGTCGACTTTGACGAGTCAGCACCGCTGCTCGCCTCCAATTTGCTAAAGTTGCTTGGCTATTGATTGCCTTGAGGCTTGTTGCCCGACGAGTTGCGACGGCGGAAGTTGCGACGTTTTCCCTGCTTGTTACCACCCGACGCTTGTGCTTGGCTGTTTTCTTTCGGTCGATTGGCTTTTGAAGCGTCTGTAGGGCGATTGTTGCGACGATTGCCGTTGTGGCTATTGCGACTACGGCGACCGCTATTTGAATTGCCGTTGCGACCTCTTTGTGAGGCGTTGCCACGGCCGTTGTTACGACGGTTGGGCTCATATTTCGGGCCTTCACCTACCTCGGCGGGCATTGTCTCTTTCCTGACCTCATATTCCAAGAATCGCTCTATCGAACCAAATTTTTGTTGGTCGCGTTCGCTGACGAAGGTGACGGCTTTGCCGTCGGAGTTGGCGCGAGCTGTACGGCCTACGCGGTGCACATAGTCTTCGGCTTCGTGGGGCACGTCGTAGTTGACCACCATGGTGATATCGTCGATGTCGATGCCGCGAGCCACGATGTCGGTAGCTACGAGCACGTCGATTTTGCCGTTGCGGAAGCCTTCGATGACGCTTTCGCGTGCCGGTTGGTCGAGGTCGGAGTGCATCTCGCCGGCTTTTATGTTGCGACGGCGCAGCTCGCGGGTGAGGTCTTTCACTTTGAGTTTTGAGGCTGCAAATACGATAACCCTCGATGAATAAGTCGTTTTCAGCAGATGTAGCAACAGCCTGTCTTTCTGCCCTTCATAGCAGATAAATGCCGATTGGTCGATTTTGTCGGCCGGTTTCGAAACCGAGATTTTTATTTCTTGCGGCTTGTAGAGGATAGTGTTGGCCAGCTGCTGTATCTTTGGAGGCATCGTGGCCGAGAACATCATCGTTTGGCATTGCTGCGGAAGCTTGCGTTGTATCTGCATGATGTCGTCGTAGAAACCCATGTCGAGCATACGGTCGGCCTCGTCGAGCACGAAAAACGACGTTTGCGACAGGTCGACATAGCCCATGCTCATGTGAGCCAAGAGTCGGCCCGGAGTGGCGATGACGATATCGGCACCGGTTTTTAATCCATGTTGTTGGCGAGCAAACTCTTTGCCGTCGGTACCGCCATAGATTGCAACGCTGCTGATAGGCAAGAAGTAGGAGAATCCTTGAAGTTGACGGTCGATTTGCTGTGCCAACTCGTGGGTAGGCACCATCACGACGCAGTTGATTGCATGCTCCGGGAACCCGCCGCCGGCGAGGCAGTCGATAATCGGCAGCAGGTAGGCCGCCGTTTTGCCGGTGCCGGTTTGTGCTACTGCCATCAGGTCATATCCGTCAAGGATTATTGGGATAGCCAGCTCCTGAATGGGGGTACATTCGTCGAATTTCATTGCATCGAGCGCGTCAAGCACTTCGTCGCTCAAATCAAGTTCGTCAAATCTCATATTTCGTTGGGGTGTATCTGCGTGTGTGTTTTGCAATGCAAATTTACAAAAAAATATCTTTACCAGCCACCTGAGGCGCCACCGCCGCCGGTGTGACCGCCACCAAAGCCGCCGCCGAAGCCGCCTCCGCCACGGCTGCCACCACCAAATCCGCCTCCAGCTACGATGATTGGCGGTAGCTTTTCTATTTTGTATAGCTCGGTGCGGTTGTTGTGGCAGTTGCGACAGGTGTATGTTTTACGGCCGATGCCTTCTGAGAATTGCGTCGGACGCTGTATGATGTCGTTGGCTATGAACGATTCGGCGCGGGCTCCACACTCGGGGCATACGCTAAATCCGGCGGTCTTATTGACGTAGGGCAATACTTTTACATCGCCGCAATTTTCGCACACCCACACGTCGTAGTCGACCGAATTGAGCTGCTCTTCGCAATCTTGAGCCGGCGTGAGATAGCTGTTGTCGTTTATCTCATCAATGAGTTTCATCTTCTGACCGCAGTTTGTACAACTCGGCACATTGCGACGTATGCGATACATCGTCCATCGCATTATCGCGTAGAACAAGGCCGGTATGCCGATAAACGCTACGGTAAGTCCTAAAAACAGCAACGAGCCGCGTTGTAGCGCTGCGTAGCGCAGATGTCGCTCCATCTTGCGAGTGGATACAAAGGTATATATAAACCATGCGATCATTATCACGGTGGCTATACATCCCAATATAAGATAAAACTTGAAGAAATCGGGCTCGTCTTGCTCTGCCGTGGCGTCGTTTTCATATTTCGACATAAGCTCTTCGGCGTTGTCGGGGTCGGTGACTATATCGCGTATAGCGCTCAGCGCGTCAACTACTCCGCCATCATAGTTCTCCTCTCTAAATCGTGGGAACATGAGATTGCGCAGTATGCGACCACACGTGATGTCGGGCAATACGCCCTCCATGCCGTAGCCGGTGCGAATCACGGCTTTATGGTCGTCGACAGCTACCAATAGTAGCAGGCCGTTGTCTTTATCTTTTTTGCCGAGCCCCCATTTTTCGAAAAGGTCGGTGGCATAGGTGTCGATGTCTTCGCCGTCGACACTCTCGATGATTACGGCAACCGGTTCGGCCGTCGATGCTTGCCACATATTGGCGATAATCGAGTCGGCTTTTGCCAAGGCTGTGGCAGAGAGGTATCCCGCCGGGTCAGAGACATATCGCTGACGGTTCTCGACGTGGACGTTGGGTATTTGGTCGATGCTGCGAGCACTTAGGGTTATCGTTGCAGCGATAACAATGAGCAGTAGCATCCAAAAACGTTTCAGTTGTTTCATAGCTTGGAGTTAAACGGCCGGTAGGCTCATGCCGTTGAGTTTGCGGTAGAGGTCGAGGGCATAGACATCGGTCATGGCCGACATATGGTCGAGCACGGCTTGAATCTTGCCAAAAAGAGTGGGTGCATATACGTCGTATTGGCGAGGCACTCGCGACAGCAACAATCGAGAATAGTTGAGCTCGGGGTTGCAAACGGCGTCAATCAGCTTCTCCATCAGATAGCTTACGATGCGGTTACCGGCCAACTCAATGTCGACAACGTCGGGAGCGCAATAGATTTTGGCCCACGATTTGTCGGAGCAGCGTCGGTAGGCTTCTGCCTCGCGCGGACTGATATGGTCAATGAGCGGGCCTTGGAATTGTCCGCGGAGTATGGTCTCTTCGTTGGCGATAAACGCTTCGGCACATCTATCGACCAATACGCCGATGACACACGAACGCAGGTAGACGATTTTTTCGTTGGGGTCTTCGACATTTTCCATCACTTGCTGTATATGCTCGCGGCGATTGTCGTCGAAATATCCGAGCAGCAGGCCGATAACTTCGTCAGACGTCAATATCTTTAGCTTGTGGGCGTCCTCAAGGTCCATCACTTCGTAGCAGATATCGTCGGCTGCTTCAACGAGGTAGACCAGCGGATGGCGTGCAAATTTCATGTAGCCGTTGGCGTCGGCGGTTTGTAGAAGGCCCAAACGTTTGGCTATGGTGCAAAACGATTGTCGTTCAGACGTGAAAAAGCCAAATTTGTTTTTGTCGCCGGCCAGCGACGACTCGTAGGGATATTTTACAATCGAGGCCAAAGTAGGGTAGGTCATAGCAAATCCTCCCGGGCGACGACCTTTAAATTGGTGGGTCAGCACACGAAATGAATTGGCATTTCCTTCGAAATGTATCAGGTCGTTCCATTGCTCGGCGCTCAACTGCGATTGCAACTCGCGTCCTTTGCCTTCAGAGAAAAATGTTGAGATAGCCTTTTCGCCCGAGTGACCAAACGGTGGATTGCCAAGGTCATGAGCCAAGCAAGCGGCAGCTACAATTTCGCCAATGGCATCGAGGTTGTCGACCCACGGCTCTGTGGCATATTTTTTGCGCAATTCGCGTGCCACGTCGTTGGCTAATGAGCGACCGACGCAAGCCACCTCCATGCTGTGAGTCAGACGGTTGTGTACGAAGATGCTGCCCGGTAGCGGGAATACTTGAGTCTTGTTTTGTAGACGTCTGAAAGGCGACGAAAACACCATGCGGTCATAGTCGCGTTGGAAGTCGCTGCGCGAGCCTTTGCGAGGGTCGTGGTAATCCTCGAGGCCAAAGCGCACGTCGCAGATAAGTTGCTGCCAACTCATCCGTTGGGCGTTGTCGTTATTGCAAATCTGCGTCGTCATAGGTTTGATAGAGCAAATCGTTGTATGGAAAGCGAGTGAGATGAATTTGTTTGGCCATATCGTAGAGGCGACGCTTTAGCTCGTCGATGTTGGTCGACTGCTTAGCTGAAATGAATACGCAATTTTCATGCACGCGGTTCATCCATGTCTCGCGCAACTCGTCGAGCGAGATGTTTTCGCGAGTGCGAGGCGTCAAGTCGTCCTCGTCCTTAGGCTTATATGAGAAGGCATCAATCTTGTTGAATACCATTATCATCGGTTTGTCTTTAGCGTCGCATACCTCGGCCAATGTGCGATTGACTACGTCGATTTGCTCTTCAAATCCGGGGTGGCTGATGTCTACGACGTGCACCAATATATCTGCGTCGCGCACCTCGTCGAGGGTCGATTTAAATGAGTCGACAAGATGAGTCGGCAGTTTGCGAATGAAACCGACGGTGTCGGTCAACAAAAACGGTAAGTTGTCGATGACAACCTTGCGCACAGTGGTGTCGAGTGTGGCAAAAAGCTTGTTCTCGGCAAACACTTCGCTCTTGCTCAGTAGGTTCATCAATGTCGATTTGCCGACGTTGGTATATCCAACGAGAGCTACACGGGTGAGCTTGCCACGATTTTTGCGCTGTATTGATTTTTGTTTGTCGATGGCTACGAGTTCCTCTTTCAATCTCGCTATCTTATCGAGAATAATACGGCGGTCGGTTTCAATCTGAGTTTCACCGGGGCCACGCATACCGATACCACCACGCTGGCGCTCCAAGTGAGTCCACAAGCGAGTGAGTCGTGGCAGCAGATATTGATATTGAGCCAGCTCAACTTGAGTCTTGGCGTTGGCGGTTTGAGCGCGTTTGGCAAATATGTCGAGTATGAGCGATGTGCGGTCGAGGATTTTCACCTGCAACTCGCGCTCAATGTTCGACACTTGCTTGGTCGACAAATCGTCGTCGAATATCACCATGCCTATTTCGTTGTCTTCAACGAAGCTACGTATCTCCTCGAGCTTGCCCTTGCCGACAAATGTGCGACGGTCGGCGTGGTCGAGCTTTTGAGTGAAACGCTTCACGGTGACTGCTCCGGCAGTATCGGCCAAGAAGGCCAATTCGTCGAGGTATTCTTTGACTTTCGTTTCGCCTTGTTGAGGGGTGATAAGGCCCACGAGCACGGCGCGCTCGGTGGTCTCTTTGTTGATTATCAGATCTTTCATGCTGTGGATGGTCCGCTGTAAATTGCTGCCCGTCGCCGAGGGTTGGTCGACGCCGAGCATATAAATTCTTACAAAGATATAAAATTTCCGGCTTATAGCGCCTTATTTTGAAATAATTAGAGCTTTTGCTCCACAGCTCTTTCATTTAAAATACAAAACAAGTAGCTGTGTTTGCCGTCGAATGTGGTCATCGGCGATAGTCGCGATAGGCCCTCTTAGCTTTCATTGTCCTCGGGCTATCTGACATCTATAGTTTCAAGCAATTCAACATCGACTGATTTAGAAATTAGACGATGGTGTTGTAACCGGCCGACAATTATTGACGAATGAGTCGCGAATTTAACGGCATATCTCTTAATTGCGCTGACTGAATAGTCTCCGTTAGCAACGACCTCTTCTTCCTGCTCGGGCGTTAGAAGAATATTCGCAGAGAAATTATCTGCCTCTAATTCTTTCTCAGTCTCCTTATTGTCGTATTCAACGTTTTCAAGAAAGAACTCCTTTTTACCGTGGAGTAGGATGTGCCCTACTTCATGGAAGAACGAGAACCAAAATATGTCATATCTTTTTTCTTTTGAAGACATCTGAATGCAAGGATACTTACTTGCTATCCATCGCGTTGCTCCATTAATTGGAGCCTTTGGTAATGCCGGTGTATATATGAGTTTTATTCCACAATCAGCACAAAGGTTTTGTAGCTGAGTAGCCCAATCTTCAGGCTTTTCAACCATTAACGATTTCATCCGTGGAAGTATTAAACGTAGACTCTTTTCTGAATATTCATTAGAAAGCCCAATGCTCTCGGCCTGCCTGTCTCCTTGGCGCAGCCATGCAGAGATGGCGAATGGCTCAACCGTTGAGCGTAGCGATATTCTAAAAGCAACTTTAAGTTGCTGATTCATGTAATAGTTCTCCCATGCTTCAGGCGAAGTTACCGCAAAGAATTGAAGAAGCGACTTGGTTTTTGATGCTAAGTCGGTGAACGGTTGAATCCAGCCATACTTAACCATCTGCTTAATGGGGAATGATTCGACCCAGTCAGTTGAGGCCTCGATACGTTTAGCCATACGTTTGCGAGCCATAGCTTCATCATAATTGCGTTGGCGAGCCATCCAAAAGTGCGCGGGAATCTGAGTGACATTTTCAAATATCACTGCCATATCGGGGGTAATAGAGCTATCTCCGCGAATGACCGCGAGAATTGTTTTTTCGGGTTTCGCAGCCCTAACGGCAAATTCGCGTACCGACATCTCCATTTCCTGTATCTTTTCGCCCAAGGTTACGCCGGGGTGAGATACATTACGCGGTGTGTAGTGATTTGTTGTTGCCATATTACTTGCCATGATAGTTTGTTATCTCTATGATTTCTACTCCGGTAATCTCAATCCATATATATCTTCCATTCTCGTCTTCGGGTATCGGGTCCTCATGGGGTTGAAATATCAACCTATATGGGTGGTCTAAATCACAAGCCCATTGACCTTTTCTATCCTCCTTAAGTTCATGGTAGTGGCCCGGAAGATGTCTTACGTCCTCAAGCGTAGTTGCAGCCGCCAAGTCATCAAGACGAATCTTGTAAAGTTCGGCTCTCCGAGCGCCCAATCTCTTAATGGCGAGTCGGTCATCATTGGCCATTTTCTCAAGCTTTGACGTATTGAAGATTATATCCAAAATTAAAACGTTTGTATTACACGAAGTGTTCGATATTTTTGGCAAATATAATGTAGATTTTGCAATACACCAAATGTTAGACAAAATATTTTATCAGATGTTCACGCAGTGACTCGTAATGAATCGGTAAAGCGACTCACATCGTTAGACCCCGTTCCACAAAATTTGTCAACGCCAAGGTCGCAGATGTGCCACGGATTTAGCCTTGCAGACGAAGGAGTATAGCGAGCTATTCGACTGAGTCAAAAGGCTAAAGATGGGGTGCAGCTGCGAGACAGTAGTAATTCACACCTCTATAAATCTAATCAAGGCGGATAAAGGTTATTCGGGACGATTGGGTGCGTTGCTCGAAGATTATTTAGGCGTTACATTGGAATGTGTTAAGTCTAATTTCGGCACTTCTGATTTTATTCCGATGCATGGCAGGTGGGTAGTTG
>CAZBBL010000033.1:0-16112 GCA_964490275.1 uncultured Barnesiella sp. | reverse complement strand
ATGTCGCTAATGAGCACTGATTCGGTCGGATTGGCGGTGACGATGATGGTTGCATCGGCGACGCTTACCGACGACGTGGCAGCAGCTACAGCCTCAACTGCGGATATATCAATTGTAGCTGTGTTTGAGGGCGAGGACTCGCCTTGTGTGGCGTAGAGTGCAGTGACGTTGTAGCTGTGGTTTCCACTGTTGACGGCAGTATCGACATAAGAGTTTTCAGTGACCGTCGACTCGTTGATTTTTACGCCATCGCGATATACGTTGTAGCCAACAAGGGTGTAGTCGGAATAATTTTTGCCGACAGCAATAAAGCTAAAGTCGTCGAGCATCACCATAAATTGGTCGGTAGAGCAATAGCGCACGGCAAATCTTTTGGCTCCGGCAGGCAATGTAAATTCATACTGCTGCCAAGCGTTGACCGACAAAGTTTCAGACTTGAGTAATGTAAAGTCGGCTGTGTCGGTCGAGCCGGTTGAATAATACAACTCGATAGTTTCGGGGTAGGCCGACAATAATGGACGAGCGTAATAGGTGACAGTTTGCTCGATGCCGGGGAGCACGGGCGAAATAGCCCAATCATCGTTTTGCACATAGTTTTGTGCAAATAAGGCTGCAAGGAATTGATTACCTGTATTTGACGATATTGAGGAGTTTAAGTCGTTGTTCATCACGAAGAATGTAGCTTTGTCGCCAACTGTAAAGTTGGGAATGGTCGTGCTGCTGAGGCCTCCGGTGGAAGCTTGGTCGACATCAACAAAAATCCAATCGTTGGAAGCGGCGAAGCTGTATGGCTCAAACTCTTCAAACGATTCGAGTATCTGGGCGTCGGGTTGCTGTCCGAGCGACGGAGCTTGCCACGACAGAGCTACGCCCTGAGTCGACATCTCGGCTTGGAGAGCTGTTGGCGTAGGATGCTTGGGCTGAGCTACCGTCACTGAGACGGTAGATGAAGTGTTGTCGGCTACGAACTCATCGCCGTCGATATTGACTACAGCATACAATTGCAGGTTGTTGTCGGTAAGTGGTGTTGTAGGCAATGTGGCTTCGACAGAGGCATTGGCTCCGGCAGCGATGTCAGCGCCGGCGACAGTTGCGATTTTCTTTTCGTTTGAGAAGAAGTCGACGCTATAGCCAGAGGCGGTTGTTGTACCATAGTTGCAGACGTTGAGTGTCAGCGTAATATCGTCGCCGACAGTGGCCGCAGTTGTCGAGGCAGACAATGCGCCGGCAGCGAGATTGATTTGGCGTGGCGCGCCTACACGCCAGCCATCAAGATAGATGTATGCGTTGTTGACGAAAGCCATCTTAATACCTACGGTAACTACTTTGCCGGCATAGTCGGCGAGGGAGCATGACAATCGATTCCACTGACCGGCTACACCTTCACCTATGATAATCTCATCGTCGAGATTTCGAGAGCCGGAGCCATCGTCGATGACAAGTTGCAGAGCATTTTGGTCTTCGTCAGAAACGCAATAATACATTATGCTAAACTCGGGGGCTGCATCGCCGGTAAGGTCGATGCGTGCCGACCACAATGTGGCTTGGGTTTTATAATTGGAATAGAAGGCTAAGAAGCCGTTGTCGTTGTCGTATGAATTATTAGTCCCGGTCAAGGCGGTCGGCGTACCGGCCAAAACGACTGCATGGGTCAAATCGCCGTTGGCAAACGACTCCTCATAAGGCATTTTATAAGGTGTGCCGACGGGCACAATATCGCCGACAGCTCCATCGCTTGTGCCGGTTGCGTTGACCGCATAGAGATAATAGCGCACATGAGTTTGATCAGCATCGGCCTCACAAGCGCGATAGCGATAAGAGGTGTCGGTAATACCTTCGGCGACAACGGTAGCTGAGTCGTCGCTATTGCGCAGAGCCAAGGTATAGGTGACGCTCTCGGGGTGCAGGGCATTGCCACGGCAATCGGTAGAGACAGCATCCCAAGTAAACAGCAATTCGCCATAGTCGTTGCCCATAGCGGTTTTGAAGGACATGGGCGCTGAGGGTACATCGAGGCCGATATAGGCTGTAGCCGAAGCCTCAAATCCACGTCCTTCGGCAGAATATCCGACAACGGTATAGGTGACATCTCCGGCGGGAGCTTCGTTGTCGACATAGGTGGTAGCGGCTCCGATAGCCGGATTGATAGTGGCTATAAGCTCGTCGCCACGCATTATTTCTACTTTTTCGAGCGACGTAAGAGGTTTGCCTACATAATCGAGCGAAGGAGCTGTAAACGACAACGTGGCCGACAGTTCGCCATAAGCGCCAGGGGTTACTTGCAAGTCGGTGACAGCCTGCGGGACGGCGGTAGAGGTGCCGGCAGAAACGCTGACGCGTTTCATGCGCAACATGAATCCCTCAGTAGTCGAGCAAGCTTTTACAGCGAAATAATAAACGCCGTCGGCTTGCGGGATAAAAGTTCCGGAAAGGGTTTCGATTTCAGCCCACACCAAATCGGTAGGTTGGACAACGGTAGTAGTCAGAGCCTCAACGGTTTTGTCGGTGCCGACGTAGGCAGCAATGCGCTCGGGGCTGCTTGAACTGGTGTTGTAAGCGTCAAATTGCAAGGTATAGATTTTATCCTTTTCGAGGCGCATCGGTGGCAATACGAGATAGTCGTCGGCTTCTTTGCCACTCGAGAAATAATAGCGCACATCATATTGTGTCCAATACCAAGAATAATTGTCGCCATTATTATCGATAACGGTGAAGTGGCGAAACTCGTCGCTGGTGGCGAAGGTCGATTCGTAGGGCAATTGAGCATAGCCGATAGATAGCTTATCGGTTGTAGCTTCGGGCGATGCAACGCCGTGATAAGACGCTGTCACCGTGTAATAAAGCAGTTCGAGTTTGCCGTTTTCGGGCGTGTAGACATCGGCATAAGAGGTCGCCTTGAGGTCGGAGGTCAAGACAGCGCCATCAGTAGCACGCGTGATGGTGTAGGTCACTTCGTCGGCATTGATTCCCATGCCGTTGGCTCCGGCTGACGCATCCCAACTGAGATTGGCCACTCCGTCGGCGTAGGTCAACGTAAGATTTGTAACCATTGTGGGAGTATCATACCCGATGTATTGCGAGATTTTTGACTGCGGGCCGTCGCCTTCCGAATTTGAAGCATAGACATAAAATGTATAATTGCCCGCACTCGGCAAGGTTATCTCCTTTGAAATTTTGTCACCGGCAGTGGCGTTGCCCGAAGCCACGACATCGTCGCCGACTTTGATTGTATAGCTCAAATCACCTGTATAGGGTGTGCCGTCGAAGAGGTCTTTGGGCAGGGTGAAGTTGATAGTTCCGGTCAGCGACTCGAAAGCGAAATCCAATGCCAACTGTTCAACTGCCGACGGAGCCTTATCGCCGGCCTTAGGTGCCGGCATATACATACCCGTAAATTGCTCATTATCTACCAAATCATAGATTTTTTCAGTAGCGGCCGTATTCGGATTAATTTTATATAAAGCCGAGCCCGATTCTTTGCTTGTCGGGTAGTAGATAAAGCCGGTACGCTCGTCGTAGGTAGCAGTCGAAAGATAGGTGCCGACAGCTCCGGTCTCCCCTACTAAAGTCGGTTCGCCGGTAGTAGCATCAATCTTATACAGCTTACCGTCGGCATTGATACCATAGAGCGCACCGTCGGTAGTGGCCGTCATTGCGACAAACAAATAGTCGAGCGAGTCGTAGGTTTTGATAGCTTTTTGTGAGTTGCTCTCTAAGTCGAAGCTCCCGAAATAAGGGTTTGAATCGTTGTCTACGAAAGAGCCATAGACGCTATCGGTTTTCTTGTCGTAGGTCAGCGCTTTAGGTATGCAGTTGTCACTGATAGACTCGTTTGAGACACGTTCGCCGGTAGTCAAATCATAGACGCTGAGGGTTGTATAGTCTGAAAATATCGTCGTCACATGGCGCAAGCTATACACCTTATCGCCAACCACAACACAAACGCCGTTGAGATTTGAATTGTAGAAAAGCGGGTCGAATATAGGTTGCCCCGAGGTCGGCATCTCGTAGTAGCCTTTTTGCGAATTGTCTAAATAGCCCCAGGCATCAGAAGAAATCATAGCAGCAGCCACCGGCAAGGTAGTTGCAGCGCGATGAGGCACTTGCACCGTTCTTACGCGGTTCAACCGAGGGGCTACACCCTCGCCTGATACGATAAACTGATTATTGATATTAGATGGGCGCTCAAGAGGTATCCTCGAGTCTGATTTTGTATCGGCCTGCGCGGATATAGGCATAATCTTCGTCATTGACGACAAAGATATCCCGTCGGAAGTAGCTTTCTCAAGTGGCTTCGCGTTTAGCACGGGAATAGTGGCAGCAAGAGCTAATAGGGTGATAAATTTCTTCATTTCTTACTATCTAAATAAAATGTGATTGTGGCAAAGGTATAAAAATAGCCGACAATTTACAAAAATATGTCGGCTACTAAAACGACGGATGCCGACAGAGGAATCTGTCGACATCCGTTTTTGAAGCTTGGTGATCCGGACGGGATTCGAACCCATGACCGTCTGCTTAGAAGGCAGATGCTCTATCCAGCTGAGCTACCGGACCAACCTTTTGCGGGTGCAAATTTACAAAATAAATTTCAATTGGAGCCAAATTAACAATAATTTTATTGTGAGGTCGTCTCCCCTCTTGGCTATTTGTAGAGTTTAGAGTAACTTTGCCAATGAAAGGAAAGGCAATTAACGATGAAAGAGAGTCTAAGCCAATCACAAGAGCTGAAACAGCAGCAGCGGCTGACGCCGATGCAAGTGCAATTTGTGCGTATGCTCGAAATGACAGCTCCCGAGCTTGAGGGCGAAGTTAAGCGCTCGCTCGACGAGATGCCGGCTCTCGACACCGCCGACAGAGTCGCCGATACAGCCGAGCACCCGACCGAAGACGACCAATTTAACGAAAGCGCCGAGCAAATACAGCTCGCCGACTATCGCACTGACGACGACATACCGTCTTATCGCCTCGAGGCCAACAATTATAGCGCCGACGATGAGCGCTACGAACCGGTAGCCGTCAATGATGAGCTATCGCTTATCGACTCGTTAACAGAGCAGCTGTCGGAGTTTGAACTGTCAGACGTCGACCAACTTATCGCCCGCTACATCATAGGCAACCTCGACGACAACGGCTACCTCAAGCGCGACATCAACGCTATTTCAGACGACATAGCCATACAGCAATCGTTGGAGGTCACTGTCGACCACGTGAAAGCCATTTGGCAACTGATACGCAGCCTCGACCCTGCCGGAGTGGGCGCCATCGACTTGCGCGATTGCCTGCTGCTACAGATAAAACGCAAAGCCGAATCAGACTCTACCTCAAATATGGCCGATCTGAATATGGCGCAACAAATCGTTGCCCACTATTTCGACCTCTTTTCAAAGAAGCACTACGACAAGCTCGTAGATGCTCTGGGCATCACCAACAGCGACTTGCGTCGCGCAGTTGACATCATACGCCAATTAAACCCCAAGCCGGGCAACGCCGTCAGCGAGTCGGCCATCGAGAGAAGTTCGCGCATGATAGTGCCTGAATTTTCGGTCGACGCCGACAACGGACGCTTGACACTGACGCTGCTCAACAATATTCCCGAGCTGTCAATCTCGGCATCGTTTGCCGACGACTCGGCTGCACAAGGGTTGCAAGGCCGACGACGCGACGAAGCACTGACATTCATCAAGATGCGACGCGACGAAGCTGCAGCGTTTATCAAAACGATACAGATGAGGCAACAGACGCTCTACAACGTAGCGGCCGCGATAGTAAAAATACAAAGCAAATTTTTCCTATCGGGCAACGAGTCAGACCTCAAGCCAATGATATTGAAAGACATCGCCGCACTGACGGGCTACGACCTTTCGGTAATCTCGCGAGCTACAGCGTCGAAATATATCATGACTCAATGGGGCATATTCCCGCTAAAATATTTCTTCAACGAGAAGCCACAGACCGACGACGACACCTCGCGGCATGAGATAACCGAAGCACTACGGCAAATCATCGTCAACGAAGACAAGTCAGCGCCACTGAGCGACGAAGAACTTACCGACCGCCTCAACGCCAAAGGCTACAATCTGGCCCGTCGCACGGTGTCGAAATATCGCGAACGACTCGGCCTGCCGGTGGCTCGTTTAAGAAAAGAAATAACAGATTAAGACACGACATTACATCACCTACTTTCAATGGAAACTCCAAAAATTCTCGCCAAAATAGCACAAGCGTTTTCAGTAGTGTTCAGTCCGCTGATTGCGCCAACATACGCTGTAATCCTCGCGATGACGGCGACTTTTCTCACTTACGCCCCCGACAAAGCCAAGCTCATGGTAATCGGAATGACAATGGTGTTTACCTGCGTCGTGCCGATATTATCAATATGCCTGTTGCTTAGACTGAAGCTCATAAAAGACCCGGCGCTCAACGACCGTCGCGAACGCACCATACCAATGGCGGTCGCCACATTGAGCTACGTCGGCGTTGCCATCTACATGATGAGGGTCAACGCCCCGATATGGATGGCAAGCTTTATGCTCGGAGCCGGAGTCACTGCCCTATTTACCATCACCGTCAACTGCTGGTGGAAAATCAGTGGCCATGCTACCGGCATGGGCGCTTTGACAACGTTGGTTTTCTTCCTGACCCTCAGAGGCGACTTGGTGCACAACAACCAATGGTTGCTGTTGGCTACGGTGCTCATAGCCGGCATCGTTGCCACCTCGCGCCTGATACTCGAGCGCCACACACCGGCGCAAGTGGCTGCCGGATTCTTCAGCGGAGCCATATTTATCTCTATCTCCCAGCTACTCTGTCAATAACCCTCAACAACAAACATTAGGATATGCAACCTCTCGTAAGTATCATCATGGGCAGCACTTCCGACCTGCCTGTAATGAAGAAAGCAGCCGATTTCCTCGACCAAATGGAGATACCATTTGAAATGAATGCTCTTTCGGCCCACCGCACTCCCGACAAAGTAGAGCAGTTTGCTCGCAACGCAGCCTCGCGCGGCATCAAAGTGATTATCGCCGCAGCCGGCATGGCAGCCGCGCTCCCCGGAGTCATCGCCGCCATGACCCACCTGCCGGTAATCGGTGTACCCTTAGACGCCACGCTTTCAGGCCAAGACGCACTGCTGTCAATCGTGCAGATGCCTCCGGGCATTGCCGTTGCCACCGTCGGCATCAACGCGTCGATGAACGCTGCCGTGCTCGCCACACAAATAATCTCGTTGACCGACGCCGACGTTGCTTCTCGCTTTGCCACATATCGCGGTTCGCTAAGCGAAAAAATTGTCAAAGCCAACGCCGAACTCCAACAGATACAATATCGATTTAAGACCAACTAACGACAACAAATGAGCGTATTTGACTATAAAAGACGCACTACCACAGCCGTCAACATCGGCAATACTCCCTTAGGAGCCGACTACCCTATCCGTCTCCAATCAATGACCTCAACATCGACGATGGACACCGAGGCTTCGGTAGCACAATGCAAACGCATCATCGAGGCCGGAGCCGACTACGTAAGGCTGACGACTCAAGGCGTTCGCGAAGCTACCAACATCGGCGAGATACGCCGCCAACTGCGCAACGAAGGCTACACCACTCCGTTGGTTGCCGACATCCACTTCAATCCGCGCGCTGCCGAAGTGGCCGCGACACAGGTCGAGAAGGTGCGCATCAACCCCGGCAACTTCGTTGACCCCGGTCGCACATTCAAAAAAATCGAGTTTACCGACGATGAATATGCCGCCGAGCTCGAGCGCATTGAGGCCCGACTTACACCGTTCATACAGCTCTGTCGCGACAACCATACAGCCATACGCATCGGCGTGAACCACGGTTCGCTGTCCGACCGCATCATGAGCCGCTATGGCGACACCCCGGCCGGCATGGCCGAGAGCGCAATGGAATTTTTGCGCGTCTTTGTCAAACACTCATTCACCGACGTTGTCATCTCAATCAAAGCCTCCAACACAGTAGTGATGACCCAAACTGTGAAGCTGCTCATACAAGCCATGGACCGCGAAGGAATGGCGTTCCCGCTTCATTTGGGCGTCACCGAAGCCGGCAACGGCGAAGACGGACGTGTAAAATCGGCCGTCGGCATAGGTTCACTGCTTTTGGCAGGCATCGGCGACACCATACGTGTGTCGCTCAGCGAAGAGCCCGAATTTGAGGTGCCTGTTGCGCGTCTGCTTGTCGACCACTGCACAGCCAACGCCGACGAGCATATCGAAGGAAGCTACTATCCGGGATTCGACCCCATCGAGCCCAAGCGTCGCAAGTCGCGTGCCATAGGCAACATCGGTGGCGACAATCTACCCGTAGCCATCGGTGTGGATGCTGTCGACGCCGACTCGTTGCTCGCCCTCGATGTCGACGACAAAGATTTGATTGAAAAATGTCGTGGCAACGCCGACAAAATAATATTGCTAACTACCACCCGACGTCGCGCCGCAGCCTCGCTGTTGGCTGCACTCCACCGCCTGACAGCCGCCGAAATTGACAATCCGATTGTCCCTCAAATCTCCTATACCGACGTCGACCACAGCGATTTGACAGTCATCGCCTCAGCCGATATGGGATGGATATTGCTCAACGGATTTGCCGACGGTATCAGCATCCGCGCTGACCGCTCATCTGCCGAGCAACTGCGCTCGCTTCAGCTCGCCATCTTGCAAGCTACGCGCCTACGCTTCTCCCACACCGAGTATATTTCATGCCCAGGATGTGGTCGCACACTGTTCGACTTGCAATCGACAGTCAACGCCATCAAAGCCGCTACCTCCCACCTGCCCGCACTTAAAATCGGAGTCATGGGATGTATCGTAAACGGCCCCGGCGAAATGGCCGATGCCGACTATGGCTATGTCGGCGCCGCCGTAGGCATGGTAAGCCTCTACAAAGGTCGCCAATGCATCGAGAAAAACATACCGTCAGAGCAAGCGCTGCAACGCCTTATCGACCTACTCAAAACCGAAGGTAAATGGATCGACCCGCAATAGACCGACTATATAGCTATCACACTACGCCCAACGGCCTGCGCATCGTACATATCTCCGCAGCAACAAATGTGGAATATTGCGGTATCGCCACTCGTGTAGGCTCGCGCGACGAAGATGCCGACAGCTATGGCATGGCCCATTTTGTTGAACACACCATATTTAAAGGCACTACCTCGCGCCGCTCATGCCACATCATCAATCGTATGGAACGCATCGGCGGAGAGCTCAACGCCTACACCACGAAAGAGGAAACCTACGTCTACTCAATATTCCCCGCCGGGCATCTGCAACGCGCCGTCGACCTCATCGCCGACCTCGCTATCAACTCTCAATTTCCCGACGCAGAGCTCGACAAAGAGCGCGAAGTGGTAGCCGAAGAAATCGACAGCTACCTCGACTCGCCATCAGAAGCCGTCTACGACGACTTCGAAGACCTGTTCTATGCCGGCACACCGCTGGGCCACAACATATTGGGTACAACCGACGCTCTTAGGACCTTCAATTCGAGTCGCTGCCAAGAGTTTCTCAACGCCCACTACCATGCCGAGAACATGGTGTTTTTCTATCTTGGTCCACAGTCGGCCGACAAGGTTTTCAAACTCGTAGAACGCTATTTCGCGCCACTACCGTCGTCGGCCAACACTCGAGCCTCAGCCAAAGCTAAAGTGGCAGCCCGCTTTGACCGCCGCAACGACGAAGGCGACAACCATCAAGCCCACAACATTATCGGAGCCGAAGTAGACAACCTCAACAGTGAGCGACGCCACACTTTTGCTCTGCTCAACAACATCCTCGGCGGCCCGGGAATGAACTCACGCCTCAACGTGGAGCTGCGCGAACGTCGCGGACTGGTCTATACCGTCGACTCATCATTGTCGCTATATTGCGACACCGGATTGTTGTCGATTTATTTCGGCTGCAATCCCGAGGACGTAGATCGCTGTCGCCGATTAATCGACAAAGAGCTGACCACCTTGGCCGAGACACAACTGACGCAACGAGCTCTCGACGCCGCCCGCAAGCAATATTTAGGACAGCTTATCGTAGCCTCGGCCTCAAACGAGCAAACCGCTCTCTCGGCCGCTCGTGCGACGCTTTTTCATGGCCGTGCACTCACTGCGACCCAAATCATAGCTACTATCAACGACATAACTCCGTCGGCGCTGCGCGAGGCTGCTACAGCCATCGCTCCCGAGCGATGCAGCATTCTCACTCTGGGATGAATTTTTGTTCTATATCGGAACACCACACAACAAAACCGCAATTTTTTTCTAAATTTGTATTGACTTAACACCGAAAAATGAAGATAGGCAACATTGAACTTGGCGAACGTCCCGTGATGCTGGCACCGATGGAAGATGTCACCGATGCATCATTCCGCTTGATTTGCCGCGAACTCGGCGCCGACTTGGTCTACACCGAGTTTGTATCATCCGATGCCCTCATCCGCAACATTGCAGCCACCACTCGCAAGCTCGAGATAAACCCCGGCGAACGTCCGGCAGCCATACAGATTTATGGCCGCGAGCCCGAGCCTATGGTCGAAGCCGCACGCATTGCTCGCCAAGCCAACCCCGACTTTATCGACATCAACTTTGGTTGCCCCGTCAAGAAAGTCGCCGGCAAGGGAGCCGGAGCCGGGCTGCTGCGCGACGTGCCCAAAATGTTGCAAATCACACGCGCGGTGGTCGATGCTGTCGACATTCCCGTCACCGTAAAAACCCGCCTCGGCTGGGACCACGACAGTCGTATCATCGTCGACCTCGCCGAGCAACTACAAGACTGCGGAATTGCCGCCCTTACGGTGCATGGCCGCACACGCTCACAGCTCTATACCGGGCAAGCCGATTGGGAAATGATAGCCCGCGTGAAAGAAAATCCATGCCTCCACATCCCCATCATCGGCAACGGCGAC
The DNA here is from genome assembly GCA_964490275.1 of uncultured Barnesiella sp. Classification (GTDB taxonomy): domain Bacteria; phylum Bacteroidota; class Bacteroidia; order Bacteroidales; family Muribaculaceae; genus JAGBWK01. The sequence goes on along the minus strand of CAZBBL010000033.1, from coordinate 5,184 downwards.
ATCACTACGCCCCAACTCGCCGCTGAAGCCTTCGACCGCTATGGTGTTGACGGTGTGATGGTCGGAAGAGCCTCTATCGGTGCGCCATGGATATTCCACGACATCAAGCAATATCTCACTACGGGCAGCTACACCCCGCTATCATTGGAAGAGCGTTTTGCCATCATACGCCGACAAATCTCGGAGAGCATCAGCCGCATCGACGATTATCGTGGCATATTGCACATACGCCGCCACTTAGCGGCCTCACCCCTATTTAAAGGCATACCCAACTTCCGCGAAACACGCATCGCCATGTTGCGCGCCGACAACTTCCAACTGCTTTCCGATATCCTCGACAATATCTATCAACGACTGACACAACAAAACATCTCTCAGACAGAAGACACACCATCATGAATATCCGACTGATTATATCAATTATCACATTACATTTAGCGCTTATTGCTTCTGCAGCAATGACCGATAGCTCCGTGCGCCTCTATTCGCTCAACATCGGCGATTTTGACAAGCTCGAAATCGACAATCCCATCAATGTCGACTACGTTTGCAATGCCGACTCGGCCGGATATGCCGTCTACTACGCCACAGCAAAACAAGCCTCGGCAATATTGTTTGACAACAACGGCAAAGGACGTCTGAATGTACAAACCGATATCGAAACTACCGGATATCCATCGCTCCCTACTATAAAAGTCTATTCGTCGAAATTGACCAAGGTGGTCAACAGCGGCGACTCGCTTGTGCGCGTGTTTAATCTGCCGCAATGCGACAAAATTCAAGCCATACTCATCGGCAACGGACGCCTCTCAATACGCGACATCGACGCCACTAAAGTCGATGCATCAATACGCTCGGGCAACGGCCAACTGATACTCTCAGGCTCATGCCAAGAGGCTGTCTACCACCTCGTTGGCACCGGCGTAATACAAGCCGAAAGCCTCGACGCCGTCAAAGTAAAAGCCTCGGTTGTAGGCACCGGCACCATCGGCTGCAACTGCACCGACTGGCTCACTATCATGGGAGTCGGCTCTGGCAAAGTGTGGTATCGACAGGCCCCGCCAACAATCAAGAGTCGCGGAGTAGGCATCAAGCACGGCCTGTTTGAAGAAATACAGTAACCTCTCATCCCACTCTCTACGCTACCATGAACAACCAACCCCTAAAACTGCTGACGGCACGCTCCCTAAAATGGAACGTCATCGACCGCGTGGCCTCTCAAGTGCTCTATGCCATCACCGGCATAGTGTTGGCACGCGAGCTATCTCACGAAGCATTTGGACTGGTTGGAGCAATCATGGTGTTTCAGGCATTTGCCCTGCTGTTTGTCGACAGCGGATTTTCGTACGCTCTGATACAGCGCCACCGCCCCTCACAGCAAGATTATAGTTCGGTCTTTTGGTTCAACCTGCTGATGGCCTGCGCCATCTACGGCCTGCTTTGGTTGTGCGCTCCGCTGATAGCCGACTGTTTCGGGGGCGACGAGCGGCTCATACCGCTCAGCCGTGTGATGTTTCTCTCGTTTATAATCAATGCTTTGGCCATTGTGCAAACCAATCGATTGATGAAACAGATGAACGTCAAACCGATTGCGATGACCAATGCTTTGGCCCTGATTATTGGAGGAGCCGTGGGTATCGTCATGGCGCTGCAAGGCTACGGAGCATGGTCGTTGGTATGGCAGACAATCGCCATAAATGCAGTGAAAACCATTGCCTTATGGATTTATTGCCGATGGTTGCCGTCGCTATCCATCTCATGGACCGCGCTGCGCTCGTTTTTCGGAGTCGGAGGCAGCATGATGATGACCTCGTTTCTCAACACACTATTTCAAAATATTTACTCGCTGGTAATCGGCAACCGCGTAGGCATGGTACCTCTCGGCTACTACACTCAGGCCGACAAATGGAGCAAGCTCGGCATCACATCGGTGACGCAAGTGCTTACATCTTCGTTTCTGCCGGCGCTGTCAGAAGTGCAAAACGACGACGAGCGATTTCGCCGCGTAGCTCTGAAGATGAACCGTTTCACATGCTATTTGCTCTATCCCGCCTTAGGATTTTTGGCCGTCATGGCCACGCCGATATTCCATGTGCTCTTCGGTGTGAAATGGGATGCGTCGATAGTGCTGTTTCAGTTGTTGCTGCTGCGAGGAGTATTCACGATACTCAACACACTCTACAACAACTACATCCTTGCCTTGGGGCGTTCACGAGCCATATTCCGTTTGGAAGTGCTGCGAGATGTAGTTGCCGCAGTAGGTATCGTCGTCACGCTACCGTGGATTAATCTACAGACACCCGGCCATATCGTAGCCGGGTTGGAGCTATTGCTTATCGGACAAGTCGTAGCATCGGCAGTGACGTGGGTCGTAACTCTAATCACCACATCACGACTTACAGCCATACCGGCCACCATGCTATTGCGCGATATGCTGCCCTACATCTGCTCTACAATAGCTATCATGGCAATCCTTTGGGCTATCGGGTTGTGCCGACTCGACGCCTGGCTGACTCTTACATTGCAAGCCATAGCTGCCCTGGCTCTCTATCTCGGAGTCAACGCCATATTCCCCTCAAAGATACAGCGCGAGCTATTTGCCTATATCCTTCCCCACAAAGCGCAATCTACCAACGATTAGCGATCTTCGATAAAGCCAACAACGCCCCTACTCACAGAGGCTACCGACATACCTTAAATAGTTTCTGAATCATGAAATCTATTAGCTTTAAAAACTTTAGGCGATTTGCCGACTTCCCTCAATTTCAATTCTCCGATATCACGATATTGGTCGGAGGCAACAATGCCGGCAAGTCGACTCTCGTCAAAGGACTCGTGCTGCTCATCGACAACATTCGTCAACTCAAGATACTCAACGACCCATATCGGCCGATGTTTTGCTTCGATGTCAACAATATCCACAATCTCAACCTCGGCACGTTTGGGCGCACCCTCAATGCCAAAGCCGACAGCGGAATGAATGTCACTACCCAAATCGACCGCTTCAAATATTCGTTCGACATCAATGCCTACGACAACAACTACGACTCCCCGATGGCTATCATATCTACCATCACGGTCGAAGACTCCGAACGAGGTATCACTCTCGGATTTAACCCTGATTGGATGAGCATCTGCGTCGACAAGCCTTCAGCCGGTGATAGGCCAATCATCGTGCGCGCACCGCTGCTCAACTATATCGACAGTTTCGCCGACAACGACCACTCCATACCCCACAATGTCATCGCCCGCATGATATACCAATGGGTCGTTTATCAGTCAGCCCCGACCGATGACCTCCAAGCGCTGATTGACGCCAATCCCCGCGACGGATTCACCACTGAGGAGCAAGCCTCAAACCGCGCCGTCCTCTTTCCACTAATAGCCGAAATCGCCGAAATGGCCCACAGCGTCAACGACTCTATCTATCGCCTCTACGAGAAAGACGGCGTCTACTACATACAGGCTCGCTCTGTGATGCCGCGCGTGCATTATTCAATCGACAATGCAGGCGACTATTTGGCCCGCGTATTGCACCGCTACAGTCGCGAGAACGTCGACAACGACTCCGAGGCTCGCCAATTCCTCTGTCGATGGCTCAGCTTGCTCGACATAGGCCAAGACTACCGCATCACAGCTATCGGTGGCGAAAGCTATACCATGGAGATTGAGACAGCGCCCGGCATTTGGCAACATCTGGCCGACCTCGGCATGGGAGCCAACCAACTCACCACGCTGCTCCTCGAATTAACCACCCTCGTAAGCATCAAGTCGGCCGACCAACATCCACTCATCATCATCGAAGAGCCCGAGCAAAACCTCCATCCTAAGACGCAAAGCCACTTGGCCGACCTCTTCGACGAACTCAACGGGCAGCACGGATTTAAATTTCTTATCGAGACCCACTCAGAGTATCTGATACGTCGCACCCAGGTGTTGGTGGCTGAGATGGAGGCTCACGACATCGACGAGCTTCAGCGCATCAACCCCTTCAAAGTCTACTACTTCCCGGCTCAAGGCATGCCCTACGATATGCAATATCAACTCAACGGTCACTTTGTCGAATCGTTTGGCGACGGATTTTTTGACGAAGCCGGCAAATGGACACGTCAGCTAACTCGTAATCGCAGAAAATAAAATGTTGTCGATCTACACAACAGAGGAGATTATTGCATCGATCTACAGCGACGATGACGAGCGCCACACACCGTGGTTTGACTTCATCGCACGTCTGCGGCCCGACCTCAATGTGCTTTTGCTGCCCGATTCCGACTACGACGACAACGATTACAACCCGCTATATATGCTCCAGCGCGACTACGACCTCAACGTGAAGCCCGAGCATCCAACCAAGCCAATCGACGAATATATCTCGCAGATAGTCAACCTCAAGCCGGTGGCCATCAACGACCCAGGCGCCATCTATATCCTCGACATCTCGCCCGACGAGGCCGAACGCATATCCAACACCTACGGCATCATTTGCCATCCGTTTGCCACTCCGGCCAAAGATTGCCAACTTTTTCAAGAGGGAATAGAGCTGAGTGTAGCTGCCGGCGAGCCAAATCGCTCTTGGCAACAGCTGCTCGACCAGGCTGTTGCGCCATCCAACTCATTAGTGTTTATCGACCGCTACCTCTTTTCAAACGACAGTCGCGGCGGCATCTCTACCACCGATGGCATCGACAACGTCTATCAATTGCTGTCGCGCATACTTCCACCGCGGCTCGGCGTCGACTATCACGTGCTGCTCATCTTCGACGCCACCACCCTCAGAGCCAAAAACGGAGAGTCGTTTCAAAGCGTGTCGACACAGCTAAATCGCCTCAAAAACAAGCTTGCCCGCCCCTATCGCATCGTCATCGAAACCATCTCGATAACTCGCAACAACTTCAACTACGACGAGACCCACAATCGGCGCGTCATCTCCAACTATTTCACCATACGTGTCGAGCATTCGCTCAAAGCCTTCCGAGGCAATCGCTCACTCTACTCCCAGTCGCTATGGTTTGATTGGGTGGCGTCGAAAGGCATCGTCTGTCAACGACGCTCCGACCCTCCCGGCATCGACCATCGCAAACTCATCATCGAAGCTCAGCGTGCCGTCGAATATCTCAAGAAAGCGCCAACCACTACGGCCTACGCCCAAAACGGCGACCCCAACTATCCCATCACTCGCCTCAT
>CAZBBL010000032.1:10511-16268 GCA_964490275.1 uncultured Barnesiella sp. | reverse complement strand
CATCTTTGCCAAATTAGATTTTCTGATATCGTAGGGATATTCGTTGAGATAAGCTATTACAGCATAGCTACGCGAGTTTGACAAATAGTCGACCACGCGATTGAGGCCATCGTAAAGCTCGGCACGGCCGATCACAGGCATTGGGCGTTGAAGCCAACGCTGTAAACGGTTCATTGTGGCATAATGAGCAATTACAGCTTGGAGTTTGGCGTCGAAATCGCTGAGCAGAGCGATAGCTTGAGCCGGCTCGACTTCCTCCATCGTGAATTGTTTCGGCTCAAGCGAGCGTTTGCGTTTACCTGTGACTTTCTGAATGAAAGCTTTGTAGGCATCAATATTAAACACCGATGAATCGTGCATAGCCTTGTAGGTCAGAAATAGGCCCAAAGGCAGCAATACAGCCGAGCTGAGCCACATACCTTCGAACACTTCGAGGTGGCCTTCGCGAGCCATTTTATATCCGGTATTATCTATGATATAATAGACTATGAAAAGCAATACGGAGATGACCAACGGTGTGCCTATACCGCCCTTACGGATAATAGCGCCGAGAGGAGCTCCGATAAAGAAGAAAATGATAATGGCAAAAGAGAGCGTAAACTTCTTGTGCATCTCAATGGCATGGCGACGCATAGATTTGCGGTCGTCGCCCATTGTGTAGCTTTTAAACTCAATATCCTGGCGTATCTGACGAGCGTTGGCAAGGGCCTGAGCATTGATTGCGCTTTTGGCTACGCCCGAGTTGTGGTTAAACAGCGAATCGAGCGACAGTGGCTTGTCGAGATTGATATCTTTTTGAACGACGCGAGAGATACCCGAATCAGTATTAACATATACGGTATGAGCAATGCCATAATAAGGTTTTGAAATCAACTCAGAAGCATAGATATCGCCAATAGAGTCGAGACGATGCTGAATCGAGTCGATGGTGACATTGAGTTCTGATATATTTTTACCAATATATTGTTTGCGCATAGTCGACTCGTCCATGCGACTAAAATTGGCATCAAATCCGATGATGACATCCTTTTGCTTAAACGACTCACGGCGATATTTTGGAGAGCCTGAGCCCAACGACCCGGGCTGTTGATGCAGGTTTTCATATTGCTCGCCATTGTAGATATTGAGCAGAAGGTGGGTTTTATCTTGTGCCGTGGCTATTCGGCCCGAGTCGGCTACAATGATACGCGAATTGTCAAAACCGGCAGAGACGTCGTAGATTGTCAAATCGCGAAGCGTGCCGGTAAGTTTGTCTTTACTTTCGACATAAATGTTGTAGCCTTGTATCTGGTCGTAGAAAGTCTTCTCGGGGATTTCCATTTCGGGAGATTGCTGCTTTATCGAGTAGAGCAATGTCCACATCTTGGTTTGCGCCACCGGGAGCGCATTGTTTTGGAAGAAGAATGCTCCGGTAGCAATTATAGCCATCAAGATAATCAGGGGGCGCATTGTTTTGAGCAGAGAAACGCCGGAGGCCTTCATTGCTGTAAGTTCAAACTTTTCGCCAAGGTTACCGAATGTCATCAACGAAGCCAAAAGTATCGCCAAAGGCAAAGCCATAGGCACCATCGTTAAAGCCGCGTAGAAAAACAATTCTCCGATAACACTAATATCCAAACCTTTACCAACAAGATCGTCGATATATCTCCAAAGAAATTGCATCAACACGATGAACAGACATATAAAAAACGTCATGACAAACACAGGCACGAATGTCTGTAGCATGAATGTGTATAGTCTTTTGGGTCTGAGCATCTGTGTCAATCTATCGGTTTACAGCTTGCAAAGGTAGCAATTTTAGCCGACAAAACAAACCAAGCGAGGCGTCTCTTTTATAGAGGCGCCTCGCTGAAAACTTTGGAGGTATGAAAAAAAATTAGTAGACTAATTCGAAGTCGTCGATATACATCACTGACGGACCGCCGGCGTAGTAGTCGCCATAGCGGCTTGCCGAGCAAGTAACGATGATATTCGACGGTTTGATGTCGGTACGTTTATATTTCAAATCAATTTCGAACTCGACCATACCATCGCCGGCTGTAGCTTCGGTGAATATAAGTTCGCCATAAGCGATAACGTTAGAATTGGTTTCTTTGAAAGAATAGTTGGTGAGGTCTTTCGTAGCGACAATCTGAGGCCAACCTGAATAGCTGCCATATGACATTGTAGAGTCGTCGACCAGAGCAATAAAGATTTGGCCTTGGTCCATATCGCCGACACTGATGACACCGGTAGCGCCATATGTAACTGTAGCGGGCGTATATTTCACATAGCCTTTAAGCTTCGACGGACGAGAAGTAAACTCACGGCCCCAACCGATAATACCCTTGGTGGTATCTTCTTCGCCGAGATATTCACCGACGAAAACGTTACCTGCCGCAAAGGCTCCGATTGTGCCAACTCCTACAAACTGAGATTTGAGCTCGGCCGAATAGTTACCGCCATGCTTAATATCGCTATTTGAAGTAGTCAAATTCTTACTCATTTTAGACGAGCCATGGTTGCCTGAATCCCAGAACATATCTTTTCCGTCAGAATCGGCACAAACCAAAACCGTTTTACCATTCTTACTCCAATCTTCAAATCCGCAGTTGGGGAGCTGAGCTGCCGACTCTGTTGTGAATTGATAAATAGTGGTAGAAACAAATTCTCCGGCGGTAGCGCGATACTCGTAAGTGGTACCGGCATTAAGACCTGTAAGAGTAGCATAGTAAGAAGTGCTACGACTTGAAACAACGCCATCGACATGAGTCCAAGCCGAGGTGCCGGCTTGACGGTAGTCGAAACCAACAGCATCGGAGGTGTCTTTCAGCACATTTCCGTAGATAGTAGCTTGGGTTGCCCAAATATCGGCAGAGTTGTCAGATGTAGAGGTAGCTTCAACGGTAGGATCGGTTGCATTGATAGTCAATACAGCCGTCGTAGTTTTGTTGTTGTTATCGGTAGCCGAGATATTGAACACGGTTTCACCGGTAAGGGTTGCTGTAAACTGATCGTTGAAGTTGAGCTTAAGGTTGGAGATATCGTTATCGGCATCGTAGTTGTAAGTAAAGTCGATACCCGCATTTTCCAACGAAGAAATAACGCTCGAAGTAGCAGTCATCAAATCGACATCTTTACCCGAGATAATCGAGGTAAGAGCATCTGACTCAAGTACAAGGTTTTTCAACGAAGTAGCAGCGGTAACGTAAACCGATTTTTTGCCGATATTACCCTCTTCGCCGTAGACAGTGTTGGCAATGTTGTAGCCTACACCTTTGATTGTCGGAGCAGAGGTAATAACGATTTCATCTTCGACATCAACTGTAGTTTCATCGACAGAGATTGTGATGAAGCCGGCGCCGACTTGATCTTCTTTTGGATTGTATTGTACGGTAAGCACATACTCGGTAGCGCTTTTGACATCGGCGATTGTACCGGTTTTGGTAAATGTCGAGCCATCAGATTGCTTGCCGGTCAAAGTCCATGTAAGGTCGCTAACACCGGTAGGCATCATAAAGTAACCTTTGCGCTCATCGCGGCCTTCGAAGTCCAAAGAACCACGTTTGTGGCTGACTGTCATAGTGTAGTCAGAGAGCACTTCATCGACAGAGTCGTCATACTTTACAGATGCAAGTACGTTGGCTATTTTGCAGACAAGCTCTACACGAGATACACCGCTTGTAATGGTGAATGGAGCACGGCCTTTGAAATAGCGAGAGTCGAACGAAGCCGAGACGCTATCACCTGCCCAACCTTCAGCCACATAGTTGCCGCCAAGGAGCTTAACGCCATCGGCAGGCACATTAGACATGCCTTCGTATTTTCTTACGAGGCCTTTTTCGCTCGAAATCCAAAGGATAAACGAGTCAGACAATTCTTCTTCGAGCGATGCGCGCGAAACAACTTTTACGTCGGTATTGAATGAAGGCGTGATGATAACGCTGCCTTCACCCGAAAGGAAATCGCGGTCATCGGAGCAACCTGAGGAAGCCAGCAGCACTGAGGCGGCAGCAGCCAAGATAAAAAGATTTGTTTTCATGTTGCTCAAACTTTAAAGGTCAATGTAACAGTTTTTGTGTTTCCCGCATTGTCGGTAACAGTCAAGACAAATTGGTGTGTACCGGAGTACATGCCCAAGAGCGGGACGAACTGGGTAATATCAAAAGTAATCTCGTTCTTACCTACTACCTCATCTTTGATTGGGAAGCCAAGGCTGGTCAATCCGGTAGCTAATTTATCGGTAGCCGGATTATCGAGAGAGAACTCCGAGGCTAAGCCTACTTCATTGAGAGCTTGAGGAGTCAAACTTTCAGACACGATTTTGACATTAACGGTAGCGATGGGGTTAACCGATTTGATAACGACGATATATGGAACGTCTTCAGCGTCGGCATCGACTGTGGTCACGCCTCCATCGAGGTTGATTTGAGACTTAACGCCTTCTTCGTTAGTGCCGTTTTCGAATGTGATGGTTTGAGCATCGGTATTTTCAGAGTCGCCATCGCCGGGGGTATCAGGCTCCTCGGGGTCTTCCTGACCGGGTCGATTGCCATCTATAACATCTTCATCGGGAGCGACATTGCCTTCGACTGATTCATCGACTGTAGACATATCAACTGTGATACCCGACATATTGATTTCACCTGTTTCATCAGGCACTTCGTCGTTACCGGTTTTGAGGCTATAGGTGATGATGCGATGCTGACCGGCCTCGACATCGGTAAATACGCGACGGAGCTCCTCGCTATGACCATTAACCGTACCGGAGAATGTTGCTATAAGAGTTGAGCTGCCGGAAAGCGCTTCGAAATATCCGGCACGAGTTTCGTCGGGGAGGAATTCCAAACGGCCTTCGTCGTTGGCAATAACAGTCACTTTGCAATCGCTTCCCATTGCATTTTTCATTGCCTCGGAATAGCGAATAGTGACCTTAATATTTGATAATTTACAAGCGATGGTAGAGAGTTTTGTAATCTTGTCGGCTGTGATATCAAAAGCTTCTGAAACACCTTCGAAATAGGGTTTGTCCCAAGCTTGCTTTTCTTGCACGTGAGAGATTACTTTGACAGTGTATCCGGTATTGACCGGGAGAGTAACCAACTCAGGCATTTCGGAATATTTCCATTGGCCGACAACGGCGCCTTCAGAGTCGTTGATAGTGACAATGAAATCTGAGGTGTCAATCGACGACGCACGGCTGATAATGTTTTCGCTGTTGACGACATCCAATCCGGGGGCAGCCAAACGACCTACTTGGTCGCTATCGCCAATATTGAAATCGTCGTGACAAGACGAAAATGTCAGAGCAGCTATCGCGAGCGCCAGTGAATATAATTTAGTTTTCATCTGATGTCAGTGTAATTAGTATGTAAATGTAAGATTGTCGACAACCAGTTCGGCGCCATGGCGAGCTGATTCGTAGCGATAGTTGTAAACATCGGTTTTAATCGAGCTCTCATCAGAGTAGTTAGATGAGCAAATCATGATGCGGAGCGATGTCGCTTTGGCGGCATTCTTTGAATATTTAACCGGGACAGTAAATTGAGTATAGCTGCTGACGGCTGAGAGTTCGATGCTGCCTGAACCGACAACGGTTGAACCGTTGAGCAAGGTTACTTTAACAACAGCCTTTTCGGTGCTGTCTTCAGAGGCATTAGCATAAGTATAGTAGCCTTTGAGCGCAGTCGGGCGAGATGTAAACGAAACGCCTTCATTGAATGTTTCTGTGCCGCTGCTATAACTGTAGCTGCCAAGGAAAAGCTTACCGGCCGATTT
>CAZBBL010000032.1:0-10411 GCA_964490275.1 uncultured Barnesiella sp. | reverse complement strand
TTCCGAAAGTGTTTGAGTCAAAGTCTCGAAGTCGCCGTTGGGGACTACGAGAGCCGACTCTGTTGTAAACGAAACAGCTTTTGTTGCATCGCCATTCTTCACCATAGCGTAATATTTGGTGGCAGGTGTCAAACCAGAGATTGTTACGGTTGAACCGTCGACTGACGATGTCGCAGTAGAATATGTAGAGCCATCGGTCGAAACCACAATCTTAGCGCCTGAAGGCAATGTTGCAGATTGGCCGTCGGCATCTTGGATATCAGCGATGACATACGAGCCATAGACATTGTTGTCAGCTACAGAGAGGTTGTAAGGGGTATCCGTACGGGCAATGGTAAGTGTCTGTGACGCTGTTGTCGAGCCACAAACTGCGCGAAGCACAACGTCTTCGTCGGTCGCAGGGACAGTAAGGTTTACAAGATATGTGTTGCCTGAGCGAGACACAGCGGTCACCGAATTGATGGTGGCATTGTCCCACATACCGCGTTCGTTCTTGGTTTGGAATGTAACGTTCTTAGCCAAGTCGGTACCATTGTAAGTCACATAGACATCGAGGTCGCCGGAATAGTTGGCCAAAGTTGACGGATCTGAAAGTGTCAGCTCAACAGCCTCGCAATCAAAGATGAGATTGATAGGCTCTGTGACCTTTCCGAGTTTATCTTTAACTATGAGTGTAAACTTGGTAGTGTTGTTTGAGCCTTCGCTATAGCGGATATAGCTCAACACGTTGGAAAGGTTGACCGAAGCAATTTGGTCGACGTTGTTAAACACGCCGAGAGCTTCAAGGCCCATGCTTTTAAGTTTGGTTTTCTGAGAGTCGGTAGCCGAAACCAAATCGACCTCAGCAGGCCAACCTTGTTCGATAAGAGTGGCTGACTCTGTTGTGAGGGTGACTGCCGAGATACCACCGCGAGCTATAATTGTAAACTCAGGCTCGATATCAGCGCCCATGCCATCAACCAAGGTATAGGTTTTATCAGCCTCAAAGCCTTCGTAGCTCAAGCGAGGAGCGGGTGAGCTCATCAACTCATCGCTGAGGTCGATAACAACCTCTTCTTGATCTACGAGGTCGTCAAACGAAATCGACATTTCGGCATCGCCGGCTTGACCATTGTTGACATCAACAGTCACAGTGTAGTGGTGACGCGCTACAGCTGTAAACTTGGCAGCTTCGAGAGCAGCGCTCAAGCCGTTGGGCTTTGTAACATTGGCGATAATCGTCACTTGTCCCGGGCGGAGATAAGCCGGACGAGTCTCGTCAGAGGCGTAATCGATGTAGTCGCCGCCTTCGGCATGGAGCTGCATCGAATAGTCGGTAAAATAATCTTTGAAAGCATCGGTATATTCGATTGTTACCATCGAATTTGCCAATTGAGCTGTCAAAGACACATTAGTTACTTTGTTTTCAAGCACTGAGAATGTGCTTTCGCCATAATAATATGGCGACTCAAAACCTTCCTGGTCGAGCGCGCCATAAGAGGCCGACATGGTATAACTTCCGACGCTAAAGAGCTGGTCGTTGTCGAAATCGGCAATCGAATTCCAGCTTTTGGTATAGCTACCGTCGGAAGAAGTCAAATCAAGCCTGAGGTCGTTGACCGTGATGGCCTGAGCAGCTCTACTTCTCGCTGATTGAGAAGCCACGACATCACCGTTGAGATCAACCACAGGGTTGATTTTGCCGGAGACACCAGAGCCGGAGGGATTGAAGTCGTCGCTACATCCGCTCAACAGAGAGAGCGCAGCAGCCGACACCATCAATCCATACAGATGATTTTTCTTCATATTGATATTTAATTTGCTGTGTTGATGCAATTTATATAGATAATGAACACGCTATTTTAGCGTAGAATACAACATTATTTTTTGCTAAAACGAGGTAAAAGTACAAAAAAATCTTAAATAGACAATCGATTTTCTCTAAAATAAGACTAAAATGCCAATTTATAAGCTCAACTTCTAAGATTGGAAATTGGCATCAGGCCATCATTTTGGAGCATACTCCTCCCCCATTCAAATTTCGAGAATAAACATTCGGCGAGCTACTGCTACGACACGGAGCTATGTTTGTGAGCCATACTGTTTTGCACCTTGGTGATGGTAGCTTCCTCAAGTTGCAGAGCTCTAAACTCTCGGGGCGACATGCCGGTATGATGTTTGAAATATTTGCCAAGAAACGATTGATTGGCAAATTTAAGCTTGCAGCTTATCTCTTGAATTGTCATGTCGGTCGTCATCAACAATCTCTTTATCTCGTTGACTACGTATGAATCAATCCAATCTCCGGCAGTGCGACCACTAATCTCCTTGACGACTGTCGAAAGGTGCTTCGACGTGACACATAGCGAATCGGCGTAAAAACTTACCGTGCGATGCTCTGCAAAATGGCGCTCAATATTGACGATGAAGTTATAAAACAGCACTTCGCTGCGACGACTTTGAGGGGCCACACTGACGTCAAATCGATTGAAATATATATTCATCGTTTCATAGAATATACCCTCAATCAATTTATTGATTACTAAGGTATCGTAAACGCCATTTCCGTCTTGAAATTTGCGTTGCAACAAATCGCGAAACAGCATTTGATTGGCCAACTCTCGATCAGACAATCTCACCAAAGAATTGCCCTTGAAATGCATCGCACAAACGAGCAGACGTGAAAGCAGAGGTAAAGCTGAGAGGAATTGACGCACCGAGGCCGTAATCAAAAATCCTTTAAAATCGGCCGTAGAAGAGTAGTTAGATATCGTATGTCCCGGCAGCAATACCATCAACGAATGTGGTTCCATATCTACCGAGTTCATATCATACTCGACACTTACCGAGCCGCAGATATCGACAATAAGCAATATCTTACGGTTTTTATGGGGTAGACTAAGGTATGACAACGATTCAACACTGTCAACTATATCGAAATCAGGCACTTCTCCAACAGATGTTGTGTCTTCAAACACTTCACTAAAATCCATTTTATTATATTTTAATGCCATAGAGTCACAAAGTTATATTATTTTTTCAAAAACTCCATAGCATTTTATTAAAAATTGTAACAAAATATGTACATTTGCGTAATAATAGAGCCTATGCTATGCACAAATATCTAATATTCGCCTTATTTTTTGTCATTTTTTCATCTTACGGATTCTCGCAACGCATCACTAACGACCAGCTCGAGAATGCGCTCACACAGCTCGACCACGAAATAAAACATCGCGACGACTATATCAACGTCAAACAAGCACAAATCGATTCGCTTAAAACGGCATTAAAGAAGCTCAACAAGCCACAGTCGCGACTATATATGATGATGAAAATCGGTGACGCCTACTGCGCATTCGAAGCAGACTCGGCATTATACTACTTCACATATGGATACGACGAAGCCTTGGTAAATAAATTAGACGATTACGCTCTGAGATTTCGTCTGCGTCGTGCCACATATCTTCCGCTTTGCGCCTTCAACACCGAGGCCCGTCAAGAGTTTGAAAGCATCGACGAGCAATCGGTACCTACACACCTACAACTCGCATACTACGAGGCCGGTAAACAGCTATACTCCTACATAGCCTCGTCATATAGCGAATACAAACCCAGCAAGGACTATTGGTGCAATCGCTCAAACTACTTCGCTCGCAAGATTCTCGAAATTTGTCCTGAGGACAGCGCTCTATACAAGCTGACTTACGGAGAACTGCTCTATGACGAAGGCGAGCTGACAAAGTCGCAAGCTGTGATGCTCGACCTAATTGAGGAGTCGCCTACCAACTCAAACATATATGCTCGCGGCTGTCATACATTGGCTTCAATAGCTCGAGACAAAGATCGCCGTACCGATTGTGAATACTATCTGGCTCTGTCTGCTATAGCCGACACAAAGGGAGCCGTACTCGAGGTAATGTCGTTGCAAGAGCTTGGCGAAATGGTATCGAAAGACGGCAACATTGAACGTGCCTACGAATACCTAAGTTGTGCATTGGCCAATGCGGTCGACTGTGCAGCTGCCGTCAGAATGGTGCAAACGTCAAGCGCTCTGCCAATCATACAAGAGGCCCACAGCAATCAAATACGTCAATGGCGTCGCTTTATATATATAATAATAGGTATATTAGCATTGATTTTGTTTAGCTTGGTATTTGTATTAATCTACCTCCATCATCAAATGCATCGACGCGCCCAATTGCAGCTACGCCTCCACCAAGCCAACCAAGTTAAAAACGTATATATCAGCCAATTCTTCAGACTCTGCTCGGTATATATCGACAAGCTCAATCAATTTTGCACCATCGCCAATCGCAAAATCAAGGCCGGACAAATCGATGAACTATACAAAATCACATCGTCGCGCAAAATTATCGACGAACAAAGCGACGAATTTTATCATCTCTTCGACGATGCGTTCTTGCACATCTACCCTACTTTCGTCGACGATGTCAACGCTTTGCTTCGCGACAAAATCATTCTCAAAGAGGGCGAACTTCTCAACAACGACCTACGCATATTGGCATTTGAACGACTCGGGCTCGACGACACAAACCAGATGGCCCAAATCCTCAACTACTCTGTAAATACCATCTATGCCTATCGCAACAAGCTGCGCAACAGAGCGTACGATAGAGAAAACTTCGAAAAAAACGTGATGAATATCGCCTCGATTTAGAGCTTAAAGAGCTTAATCAGAATGGTTTGCGATATTTATCGGGGTCGGCGTCCTCGAGAATGCTAAGATAAGAACTATAGCGCGACTGAGCTATGCGATTGTCTTCCAGAGCCTCGCGCACGGCGCAATGAGGTTCGTGAGTATGCGTGCAATTGCCAAATCGGCAATCCTTCCCTATCGCAAATATTTCAGGGAAATAATGCGACACCTCATAGCGGTCCATCTCTACAGTTCCGAATCCGCGCACTCCGGGCGTATCAATTATATAGCCGCCCTCATCCCCCGGCAATTGAAACATCTCAGAGAATGTGGTTGTATGCATACCGGTATCGTGCGACACAGATATCGTCCCGGTTTTGAGATTGGCTCCGGGTATTAAATCATTGATTATTGTAGTTTTACCGACTCCCGAATTGCCCGAAAGCAGAGTGGTCTTACCTTGCAAGACTCGGCGCAGACTATCAAGGCCATCGCCTCGCTTAGCCGACAAATTAACCACCTCATACCCAATACTACGGTAGAGATAGCCAACAGCGTCAAGCAACTCCTCATCTTCGGGCTCCAATAGGTCAATCTTATTGATTGCCAACACGGCTCTTACTCGATAAGCCTCAGCGGTTGCCAAAAAACGGTCGATAAACGTAGTGGAAGTAGCAGGATGTGACAACGTAATAATCAGCAAAGCTTGGTCGATATTCGATGCCAAAATATGAGCTTCTTTCGACAGATTCGACGCACGACGAATGATATAGTTTCTGCGTTGTGCTATACCGGTAATGAATGCCGTAGCATTGTCATCATCGGTAATAGTGATTGTCACTATATCGCCGACTGCTACAGGATTGGTAGTGCGAATACCCTTCAGACGAAAATTTCCCTTTATTTTACAATTAATTTCTTCGCCAGACGTAAGCCTTACTACATACCAACTACCGGTGTTTTTTATAACGATTCCTTCCATAAAAGCTTTGCTACGTAAATATTTTGCTAAGTTACGCATAAAAAAACAACCGAAAAAGCGATTTCCACACAATTTACCAACTCATTGTGTTTCAATACATTACGTATGTATTAAAAATTTTACAATTTATTTTTAGAAAAAAAGTCGAAAAACTTATGGCTTAATTGTGAAAATTTCGTAAATTTGCGCCGATTTATAAGAATTTATCTAATTATCGCTTTTATTTTTATAGTTAAACTAATTAAAGATTAAGATTATGAACGTAGAAACCATTGGCGCATCCGCAGGTTTGGTGTGGAATGCACTCAACGAAGCAGATGTCCTGGGCGTAAAACAGCTTAAAAAAGCAACCAAGCTGAAAGACAAAGAAATCTTTGCCGCTCTCGGATGGCTTGCCCGCGAAGGTAAAGTCAACATCGAAGTTTCAGCCGAAGACGAAAAAGAACTCTTAATTTCTCTGATTCAAGGCTAATCAACTTTCAATTATCATTCCTATCTAACACAGAGCCGATAAGTCAACCTCGACATATCGGCTCTGATTGTTTTTGCGCGTGAGCTACAATCCCATCAATGCCTTTACTCGCTCGCGATTAGCGCCCAACTCTATTGCTCGGTTTGCATCTTTCAAAGCATCGTCATTGCAAAAGCGTTTTTTATTAAGCAGCGCACGGCACAGATACAACTCCGAATAGTTATCATCAAGCGCCAACCCGGCAGCGATATCGTCGGCAGCGTCATACAGACGGTCTTTCTCAAGAAAACACATCGCACGACCCGAATAATATTCCGGAGCCGGAACAGCCTCTATCAATCGGGTGAAATATTCGATGGCTTTTTCTGTTTGATTGGTAATCGAATAATACGAGGCTAAAGCCACTACCGAAGGCTCGTCGGTAGGCTTCAACTGCTCCAACTTTGCCATATCTTTAGCCGCAAGCCCAAAGTCGCCGGCATAGAGATACATCGTGCCACGATAGAGATATGGCGTTATATTGGTCGAATCAATACGCTCTATTTCATCATAGTCGTCAATCGCTTCGCGAAAACGCCCCACAGCAGTCAACACACGAGCTCGATTGGCCAAAACAGTCACCGACTGAGGCATCATATCATGAGCTCTGTCAAGCGTAGCAATAGCCAAACTATCATCCCCGGCATAAAAACGTATCATACCGAGATTTGAAACTATCAAAGGATTTGCCGGATTGTCAGGCTCAGCCTTCAATGCCTCTTGCAACAAAGAGTCGGCCTCGGCCCATCGCCCTTCGGCAATAGCCTTTTGCGCGCCATCGGCATAATCAATATACTCGCGACTATCAGCTGCAGCCTGCATCGACACACCAATCAAAGCAGCGCCAAAAGCGACATACAAGAGGTGTCGGCAACCATTATTTTTCATATTCTGAGATTTCACTTCGTTATTTACGTGGCTAAATTACATATCATTACATCCCCTCGGAAATGTTTTATTTTAATTTAAGAAAATTTTTCATGCCGAAAAGTTTGATTAGCCGATATATTATCCTTAAATTTGTGATGTGAATAACATTGTTGAACATATTGACTATCTCGTCCGTCGTCATGAATGCGTAGTGCTCCCATCTTGGGGCGCTTTTATTGCGCACCATCGTCCCGCCTACTTTGATATCGAGCGCGGTAAGATGTTCCCGCCTAAAAGGGAAATATCGTTCAACTCAAGCGTTGACCATAGCGATGGCCTATTGGTTGCATCGATTGCTCGACGCCAAGGCATTTCATTCGAGAAAGCATCAATAATTGTTAGTCGCGAAATCGAGTCGATGAAACATCAACTCGAGCACGACGGTGAAATAGCCTTGGGCAACATCGGCAAATTCACCTATCAAAAAGGGCTTGCTCCGGCATTTGAGCCTTCCGACAAATATCATGTCTCGGCATCATCATTCATGCAGCCGTTGGAAATAATGCCCGTAGTAAATATAGCTCAAGAAAATGCCATCCGCCAACGCATCAAGAGCAACAAAGCTCGCTCTCGCCGTCGTCGTTTCGCATTGCAAACAGCAAAATTTGCCGCCGCTATTGCCGTAGTCGCTACAATCACAGTTTCACTAATCAACTTCGGCAACTACTCGCGCAACGACAACCTCGCGACAGTCACGCCCATGCCATCGACAACACAATGCTCTACTCAGACAGCATTGGTGCCGGTAGCCGACAACACTGAGCCGACGCTCTACATTCCCGTACCAACCGAGAAACCGGTCACTGTCGCCCACCAAATCGACACAACGGCAATCGCCCAACGCATCGAGTCGCCCAAAGCTACCAAAGCTAAAGAAACCGTCACCGCAGCTCCCACTTCAACAGAGCTTCGCAGCAACGACACCGACAGCTACTGCTTGGTAGTAGCTTCATTACCGACCGAAGAATTAGCTCAGAAATTCATAGCCGAAGCCGGTGACAGCAATCTCGGCATCCTCGCCAAAGATGGCAAATATCGCATCTATGCTGCGACCGCCAACTCTAAAGACGATGTATTACGGCAAAAAAGCGCCGAGCCGATAGCGTCGAAATATCCCGACGCTTGGGTTTGCCGGCGATGATTCTTTAAAATGATATCTAACCGGAGCCGGAAATTACCGACTCCGGTTTGTTATATATAAAATAGGTATAACCGCATTTAACCATCCAGCAATATGGAAAACCTCCACCAACTTCTAATCAATCGTCGAAGCATCAGAAAATACACCGAAGAATCGCTCAACCCCGACGACGTTCGCCTCATCCTCGAAGCCGGTCTCATGGCCCCGACATCAAAGAGCGCCCGCGCTTGGCAATTTGTCGTAGTCGAAGACAAGGAAATGTTGGCCAAACTGAGCCAGTGCAAACCCGTCGCTGCTCACCCCATAGCAAAAGCTGCCATTGCCATCGTCGTCGCCATCGACCCGACAAAAACCGAGCCTTGGATTGAAGACGCATCTGTTGCCGCAGCTTATATGCAGCTCCAAGCCACAGACCTCGGCATCGGTTCTTGCTGGATACAAGTTCGCGACCGCTACATGGCCGACGGCACACCATCGCAAGAGTATATTCAAGAACAACTGGGTATGCCCGAAGATATGCCGATTATCTGCGTACTTACTTTCGGATATAAAAACGAAGAGCGCCGCCCGTGCGACACAGCCAAGCTCAAATGGGAAAATGTCCATATAGGCAAATGGGAAGAACGCGAATAACAACATGCTGCATCATTGGCAGTGGCAACGTAGCATGGCATTTAGCACAAGCTCTCGCACAAAAGATTAAAGTCGTCGGCATCTATAGCCGCAACGTCGACAATGCGACAAAGCTTGCCGACAAGATTGGCTGTAGCGTAGTTTCGTCGCTTGCGAGTCTACCTCAGGCCGATTTATACCTCATATCGGTCAAAGACGATGCCATCTCACAAATTGTCGACGCCACCGACACCTTTGACGGTAGCATATGGGTCCACACCTCGGGAAGCGTACCTGCATCTATATTTCAATGCAAAAAGCGCCATTACGGAGTGCTTTACCCGTTACAGACATTTTCCAAAGCTAAAGATGTCGACATAGCTAAAGTGCCGTTTTTCGTCGAAGCCAACGAAGCTTCAGTCACCGCATCGCTCATCGACTTGGCTCAACAGCTATCCGACAGCGTAGTACAAGCCGATAGCGAAATGCGCAAACGCCTACATGTAGCTGCCGTGTTTGCTTGCAACTTTGTCAACTATATGTGGATTGAAGCCGACGAGCTATTGCAGCAATCAGGCCTCGACATATCTTATCTCAGACCACTACTCAAAGAGACTCTTGCAAAACTCGACGACCTCTCCCCCATTGACGCCCAAACCGGGCCGGCACGTCGTGGCGACCGTCACATCATCGAGCAACATCTCAAATCGCTGTCGGGCGAAAAACACGATATTTATTCACTGATATCACAATCTATCCTCAAAAAATACTCAACATGAGCAAAATCGACTATGACTTGACTCGCATCAAAGGTTTTGTTTTTGATGTCGACGGAGTTTTGTCTCCATGCACTATACCGATGGGCAACGACGGCCAACCGATGCGCATGGTCAACATCAAAGATGGCTATGCCCTACAGTTGGCCATCAAACATGGATATAAAATAGCAATTATCACCGGAGGATACTCCGATGCCTTAACTTTGAGATTTGAATCGCTCGGCATCCACGACGTTTTCATGAAAGCCAAAGACAAGCTGCCGATACTGAAACAATGGCTCAAAGACAACAATTTGACAAAAGAAGAGATAGCATATATCGGCGACGATATCCCCGACCACGACTGCATGAGACACGTAGAGCTCTCCGTCGCTCCGCGCGACGCTGCCGTAGAGATTAAGGAAATTGCCCGCTATATCTCGCCCTCGGATGGAGGTCATGGCGTAGGACGCGACATCGTCGAGCAAGTAATGAAAGCTCGTGGTGATTGGATGACAAGCGAAACAGCCTTTGGTTGGTAACAATGGAAGAATCATCGCTCAATCACGCTCGCTATCACGGCTACGAAATATTGCTCGGTAGCGGTTCGCCTCGTCGTCGCGAACTTTTAGGCATGATGGACATCCCATTTCGCCATATTGCCATCAAAGATATCGAGGAGGTATTTCCGTCAGATATGCCGGCTGAAAATGTACCTGCTTATTTGTCGCATCTTAAAGCCGACGCCTACAGAACCGAGCTAAAGGCAAATCAACTGCTCATCACTGCCGATACCGACGTAATATTAGATGGCAAAATACTTGGCAAGCCGTCAAAT
>CAZBBL010000031.1:9114-17082 GCA_964490275.1 uncultured Barnesiella sp. | reverse complement strand
GCTATTGCCATATTAGTAATAATTGTAAGCCTACTCTATATCAGAGACCGCAAGAAGAAAGAAAGCATGCACATTTTGCAAAATCGCATCAAGGCAAAAGAGGAGGAACGCAAGCGCTTGGCAAAAGAGTTGCACGACGGTGTGTGCAACGACCTCTATGGCATAGAAATGCTTATGCAGGCGGGTCGGCCCGACGAGGAGCTGCTCGAAGATGTAGAAAAAATCCGCATAGAAGTGCGCAGGATATCGCATGAGCTGATGCCTCCGTCGTTGCAGGATGTGAACTTATCTCAGGCGCTCGAAGATATGGTGAGCAAACTTCGTCGTGCGTATCCCGACAAGACCTTCAATCTATCCACTCCATCCAATATCGACTGGAATAAAGTCTGCGAAAACATCACATACAGTCTGTATCGTATTTGCCAAGAATTGATTTGGAATATGCTCCGTCATGCCAACCCTGCCGTAATATCTCTATCTATTGCTCTTGATGCAGACATCTTAAAAGTTGAGCTGATGCACGATGGTGACGCATCTTCCACAAGTGAGGGTGCCGGCATTGGCATCGAATCAGTGAAAGAACGCCTTGCAGCAATTGAGGCCACAGCCGAGGGACTTCCTTATGCTTCGGTAATGACCGTCACCTGCCGTGTGCAATAAGAGCTCGTTCCCCGACAAGCTCTAAATTCACGGAAAACCGTGAGCGTTAAAATCATTTGTTTCCCGAAATTTGCACCATGAACAAGAACATTTCTGTAGATACAGCTTCGAGCAATACCATTCTCGTGGTTGATGACCATGAGCTGGTGCTACGCGGCATTAGTGAAATTTTGGGTAAAACCTTCCCAACTGCCGACATACTCACAGCTCCTACCGGGGAGGTCGCCATGAGCTATGTCTCACAGAAACGCATTGATCTGGTAACGGTCGACTTGGAACTGCCCGATATGTCGGGTTTCGTACTGATAGACCTCATTCGCGCCAAATCTCCCGAGACCAAAATCTTGGTCAACACCATCCATGATGAGATATGGACAATAAAGCGTCTCGCCGAAAGGCGTGTGGAAGGCGTCATCTTCAAGAGCGCCCGAGCCTCAAGCTTTGTTGAAGCCGTGTCGCAAATATTGGAAGGTGGCACCTATTGCGACCGAAATGCACAGTCGCTAATGAAGTCAATTGAGCTTCAAAGCGCTGAGGAAGCCGGACTTTCTGTGCGCGAAGTTGAAGTGCTGAGATTGATTGCCGGCGGACTCAACACCGAGGAAATCGGCGCTCGCCTCTATTTAAGTCCTAACACCATTGAAACTCATCGCCGTCATTTGCTTGAAAAACTCAATGTGCGTAATGCCGCCGAACTCGTGCATCGTGCAATCTCTGCCGGAATAATCTCCCCAATGGAGTAATTATTTTCGTATATAAAGCTGTAAATCACGGTTTTCCGTGAGTTACATATTGATAATATGAGATTATTTTGCATCATCCAAAAATGCAATTAATCAAACTTATATCATCATGAAAAAACCAATTAAGTACTTGTCATGCTTGCTCATAGGCATGCTGGCCTTCACGGCGCTAACATCATGTGGCGATGACAACGATGAACCCGGAAAGATTGAGCTCTCGAAAGGCGAATCGTCAAAAGTTACAGTAGCTGCCAACGCCTCCTCGGGCAGCATCAAATTCATGGCTGCAGCACCTTGGAGCGCCTACACATCCACCCAATCTCGTAGCTCTGACGGCGTTGATTGGATACATCTTGACACAACCGGTGGCTCAGCCGGTGAGGTTAGCTTGACTTTCACCTTGGACAGAAACACCACCGGAAGCAATCGCACCGCCTACATCATCATCATTTGCGAAGATGAAAAACTCGTGATAACGATAACTCAGACCACAGAAACTGATTCTGATGATGTGGAATATCGCCATATTAAAATTGAGGTGAATAAATACGATTACTCTGCAGAGGGATTCACGTATGACGGCACCACAAACTATGAACTTACTTACGTTGATGGACTGCCGGTACATATTTTATGTGCACAAAAACAAGCGAATGCTTCCGACTCATATTGGCAAAGTGATCGGACGACAATTTTTACTTATTATATCGACGGAGGAGTCATGGTCAGCACGAAAACCGCCGTTACCTATTATCCGTCGGGAACCATTGAGTCCGGCTCGAGCCAGCATTACGCCGAACTTAAAGACGGACGTGTCGTTAAAGGTTGGTATAAATGGGATGATGAAGATAGAGCTGACTGGGAAGCAACCTATGATAATGCCGGATATCTTGCAAGCACCAAAAACAATGATGGCACTTCCACATGGGACACCTACACATATTCATGGAAAAACGGCTGCCTCGAGAAAATCGTGTGGACAGCAGATAAGAAAGTCGTATTCACATACGCCGATTCCAACCCCAACCTCGAAAATCTACACAGCACCTTCGACCTAAATTGGGTACTACCAACCGGCTTAGAATGCTACGACTTTGCAGCAGGCGACATTACAAGAATGTTTGCAGCCACAGGGTTAATGGGCAACTCGTCCAACATGCTGTTGACTGCTATCACAGAATACACCGATGACAACCATGAATATTCATATCGCATGAACTACAAGATGAATACCGCTGACCAAACAGTTGTTACTGTAATGGAATTATCCGACAACATTCAGACCGCTTACACAGAATGGACCATCGAATACACTAACATCAAATAAGTAAACCACAATGAAAATTCTTCAAACAATCGCACTCTCAACATTATTTATGTTTGCAGTGACAGGATGCAGCAAGGGCGCATCAACCAACGACGAAAACGCAACTACTACCGACAGCGCAGCAATTGACAGCAACGATTCTCTGCCGTCAACTACTGCCGAAGATATGGTAGAACCCGCAGAACCGGATGCAGAATCTGAACCGGCTTACACCGGCGAAGGCCAATCAGCAACACCCGGGAGTTTGGTAGTGGAAGGCGTCACGATTAAGAAGGGAGCTCCAATCGTGGAAACCCTCAAGAAGTTTAAGAATATTTCTTGGGAATACAATGCCGACTTCGGTGTTATCGCATCCATCGGCAATGTTTGGATTGTGGTGGACGAAGCCGACGACCTCACACCTCAAGGCCGTGAATTTATGAACGGCATCTACTCCGACATGGTGCCCGACCTCCAATTCTCCGTCGACTATATCAAGCCGACGGCTAAGATAAAGGAATTCCACGATCAGTAAATCAACGAAACGGTCATTCATATTGTCATTACTTCTGAGTCTCTGCTTGCCACTCGTGCAAGCAGAGACTCAGATTTTAACTATTGCCATTGTTCTTTATTCTGGCCATACAAGCTCGTCGCTCTCGCGACGAAAATAGCTTGGTTTATAGGCATTTGAGGGTGGCGGGCGAAATGAATTTCGCCCCTACAAAGAGGGTGCAACCCTCGGATGTCAGGGCTATGCAGATGGCAAGAAATCGGTGTCCTTGGCGGACACCATTTTTGTTTTGGGCTCATACCCCGCACACCTGGCGGTGTACGGGGTTACGAGTAAATCGGCGTCCTCGCGGACGCCACAGACATGGTGGAAATCTTTGAGGATGAGGCAGTTTGCGCGGCTATGAATTGGAGGGGGTTGCGAAGTGGGTGGCGAGGAGGCGTGCTTTGGCCGGGCCGACGACGGCGGTGAGTTGGTCGAGGGTGGCGGCTTTGACGGCTTTTGCTGATTTGAAGTGCTGCAAGAGGGCTGTGCGCGTGGCGGGTCCGATGCCGGGGATTGAATCGAGTTGGCTGACGATTTGGGAGCGTGAGCGTTGGTCGCGGTGGAATGTGATGCCGAAGCGGTGGGCTTCATCGCGGAGGTGCTGAACTACGCGCAACGACTCTGAATTTTTGTCGATATAAAGGGGGATGGAGTCGCCGGGAAAATAGATTTCTTCGAGACGTTTGGCGATGCCGACGATGGCGATTGTGCCGCGCAGGCCTATTTCGTCGAGGGCTTCGACAGCGGCGGAGAGTTGGCCTTTGCCACCGTCGACGACGATGAGTTGGGGCAATGGTTGACCTTCGGCCATCAATCGAGTGTAGCGACGCGTGAGCACTTCTTTCATTGAGGCGAAATCGTCGGGGCCTACGACGGTTTTGATATTGAAATGGCGGTAGTCTTTTTTAGAGGGTTTGGCGTCTTTAAAGACGACGCACGAGGCGACGGGATTAGTGCCTTGGATGTTGGAGTTGTCGAAACATTCGATATGGCGAGGCAGCACAGTGAGGCGGAAGTCGTCTTTCATGCGTTGCAGGATGCGGTCGACGCGCTGTTCGGGGTTGTTTTTTTCGAGGTGTTTGAGGGCGTCTATTTTGGCTTGGCGGGCGTTGCGAGTGGAGACGTCGAGGAGCTTGGCACGGTCGCCGCGCTGCGGTATGGTGAAGCGCACGCCGGGGAGGTCGATATCGGGGATTACGGGGACAACGATTTCGTCGAAAGAGGCATCGAAGCGACCCCTCACCTCCCCTATCGCGTAGCCGATAATTTCTTCGACAGGTTCGTCGAGGCGACGACGGTATTGGAGGGTGACGGAGCGGACTACCGCACCGCGGCGCACGTGCATATAGTTGACGTAGACGACGGCGTTGTCGTCGTCTACGCCAAACACGTCGATGTCGTCGAGCACTTGCGAAAGGATGACGGTTTTGGCATAGTAGCGCTCAACGAGTTTGTATTGTTCTTTGAGTTGTTGAGCCTCTTCGAAGCGAAGTTGCTCGGCGAGGCGCATCATTTCGTCGCGCAGATAGTCCATGATTTCGCGAGTTTCGCCGCGGAGAATTTGCTTTACGCGTTCGATATATCCGGCATATTGGTCTTGAGAGATGAGGCCACGGCAGCAGCCGAGACATTTCTTCATGTGGTATTCGAGGCAGAGGCGTCCCTTTTGGCGGTCGATATATTCGGGGGTGATGGCATGGCGGCAGGTGCGCAGTGGATAGAGTTGGCGTATAAGGGCGAGGACGGCTCGAGCCGAAGCTACGTCGGTATAAGGGCCGAAGTATTTAGAGCCATCTTTGACGTGGTGGTGAGTGAGGAAAACTCGCGGGAAATGTTCTTTAGTGACGCAGATCCAGGGGTAAGATTTGTCGTCTTTGAGGAGGACGTTGTAGCGCGGTTTATACTCCTTAATCATGGAGTTTTCGAGATTGAGGGCGTCTTGCTCGGTTGGGACGACGATATAAGACATATCGGCGATGGCGCGGACGAGCAGATTGGTGCGCAGCGACTCGTGGGTGCGGTTGAAATAGGAAGAGACGCGGCGTTTAAGGTTTTTGGCTTTACCTACGTATATGATATTGCCGTCGGCGTCATAGTAGGTATAGACGCCGGGGGTTGACGGGAGGATGGAGATTTTCTCCATCAGGCGGTCGGATTTTTGTTTACTGGGAGCTGCCATGTGAAGGCAAAGATATAAAAAAATGAGGCGAAAACAGATTTTCGTCTCATTTTTTATGGCATCTGAGCTAAGCAGAGCAGAGGCCAAAGGAGCTATCCCCCACCCTAACGAGTGGGGATAAGCCATTAATAAGTGATCAACGAAGTGACCTCGGCATCTTCGGGGAGGTTAGCGCGACCGCCGAGAGCAGAGAGTTCGATGATAAAGTTGATATAGATTTTCTTGGGGTTAAGAGATTTCACCAAGTCGTAAGCGGCGCGCATGGTGCCACCGGTAGCGAGGACATCGTCGTGGAGTACGACGATATCGTCGGGGGTGATAGCGTCGCGGTGGATTTCGATAGTGTCTTTACCGTACTCTTTGTCGTAGGTAGCGCTGATAGTGTCAGCGGGGAGTTTGCCGGGTTTACGAACGGGTACGAAGCCTGCGCCGAGTTCGAAAGCGAGGATAGAGCCGCCGATAAAACCGCGAGATTCGATGCCAACAACTTTAGTGACACCTTTGTCGCGATAGATTTGAGAGAGGTCCCAGCCGATGATGTGGAGAGCGCGTGGGTCCTTAAATACCGTAGTGAGGTCCTTGAAGATGACGCCCTTTTGAGGAAAATCATAGACGTCGCGAATTCTTTTCTTAATGTATTCCATGACTTATATAAATAATTGATTATTTGCTTATTATTATTGTTCCACGTGAAACAATTAATTTTGTTTCACCTACCCAAAACGAGTAGAAGGATGTTGATATCACTTGGAGATACGCCCGGTATGCGCGAGGCTTGTGCGACGGTAGTGGGACGTATTTTTGAGAGTTTCTGACGTGCCTCGGTAGAGAGCGACGACAGACTTTGATAGTCGAAATTGTCGGAGAGACGTATGTTTTCGAGGCGGTGGATTTTGTCGGCGATAGTCTGTTCGCGTTGGATATATCCGGCATACTTGAGCATGATTTCAGCAGCCTCGACAACGTGGTCGCGCACATCTACTGGAATGGTGAGGATATGTTGACGAAGAGCATCTACGCCTTCAGAGAGCAAAGCGATAGACATTGCCGGACGCAAAAGCAGTTGAGTAAGCTTCACACCCTGCGTGAGCGGCGACTCACCGTGTGCCTCAAGGAAGGGATTTATAAGGGCAGGTTTGAGAGAGAAACCATTCATAAAGTCGACCAAAGCATCGCGAAGTTGCTTCTTTTCGATCATCTGTTGATAACGATTTTCGTCGGCCAAACCGATAGCATAGCCAAGCGGAGTGAGGCGCATATCGGTATCGTCTTGACGTAGAAGAATGCGATATTCGGCACGCGAGGTGAACATACGATAAGGTTCGTCGACACCTTTCGTCACGAGGTCGTCGATTAAAACGCCGATATAGGCTTGGTCGCGACCGAGGGTAAAAGGCTCCTTGCCTTGCGCCAAAAGAGCTGCATTTACGCCTGCAATGAGGCCTTGTCCGGCAGCCTCCTCATAGCCGGTAGTACCGTTGATTTGGCCGGCGAAAAAGAGGCCCGAGATGAGCTTCGTTTCGAGTGTGTGGCGCAGTTGCGTGGGGTCGAAGAAGTCGTATTCTATAGCATAACCGGGGCGGAAGATACGCACATCGGCGAGTGCGGGGATAGTTTTGAGGGCCTCGATTTGTATATCAATAGGCAGAGACGAGGAGAAACCGTTGAGATAAAATTCGGTGGTAGTTTCGCCTTCAGGTTCGAGGAACAGTTGATGTTCGGTTTTGTCGGCGAAGGTAACGATTTTGGTCTCGATGCTGGGGCAATAGCGCGGGCCGATGCTCTTGATTTGGCCGTTGTAGAGGGGCGAATCGGGCAATCCACGACGCAACACATCGTGAGTGCGTTCGTTGGTGTAGATTGTATAGCAAGGGCGCTGTTTGAGGCTACGACGCACCTCTTTGAGGTAAGAAAAACCGTTGTAAGGCAACTGCTGGTCGTTGTCGTCACCAAATTGTTCGACGGTCAAATCCCAACGTACAGAGCGGCCATCGATACGTACGGGCGTACCGGTTTTCATGCGGTCGGTTTCAAATCCGAGCTGACGAAGCTGCTCTGTAAGGCCGTAAGAAGCAGGTTCGGAGACACGACCACCGGGGAGCTGAGTGCGACCAATATGCATCAAACCATTAAGGAAAGTGCCGTTGGTAAGTACGACAGTTTTGGATTTAAACACTACGCCGAGCGAAGTTTTGACGCCCGCGAGAGCACCGTTTTCGTCTAAATCGAGGGCAACGACATTGTCTTGCCAGAGGTTGAGGTTGTCGGTGTTTTCGAGGATAGAGCGCCAGTTGGCCGAGAAAGCCATGCGGTCGCACTGTGAGCGCGGGCTCCACATAGCAGGGCCTTTCGAACGATTGAGCATACGAAATTGTATGGCAGAACGGTCGGTAACGATACCCATCATACCGCCCAAAGCATCTATTTCACGAACGATTTGGCCCTTTGCGATACCACCGACAGCGGGGTTGCAGCTCATTTGGGCAATCTTGTTCATATCCATCGTTATGAGCAGAGTGCG
>CAZBBL010000031.1:7453-9014 GCA_964490275.1 uncultured Barnesiella sp. | reverse complement strand
CAAAATAGGCAACCCCTCCCCTACCCTATTGGGGGCAGGTGGAGGGGTTGATGGGGTATGAGAGTCGCTACGAGGGGCGACTTAACGGTCAGAGTTGGATGGAGGCCAACGGGAGATTGAAGGCTTCGGCAACGCCCGGGAAGAGGATGTCGCCATCGACGATATTGAGGCCTTTGCGCAGCGCTGCATCGTCTTTACAAGCCTGTTTCCAGCCCTTGTCGGCGATAGCTACGGCATAGGGCAATGTGGCATTTGTGAGGGCCAGGGTAGAGGTGCGTGGCACTGCACCGGGGATGTTGGCAACAGCGTAATGTATCACACCGTCAACGACATAGATGGGGTTGGCGTGGGTAGTAGGATGAGAGGTTTCGAAGCATCCGCCTTGGTCGATAGCGACGTCGACCATAACCGTGCCGGGGCGCATCAGTTTGACCATATCGGCCGTGATAAGGTGGGGCGCTTTGGCTCCCGGAATAAGTACGGAACCGATAACGAGGTCGACATCAGGCAGTTCTTGTTCGATGTTGTGGCGAGAAGAATAGAGAGTTTTGACGTTGCGTGGCATGGTTTCGTCGAGGTGGCGCAGCACGGGCAGAGAGATGTCGGTGATAGTGACATCGGCACCGAGTCCGGCAGCCATTTTAGCGGCGTTGCGACCAACGACACCGGCTCCGAGAATAAGCACTTTAGCGGGTTTGACGCCGGGGACGCCACCGATAAGTACGCCGCTACCACCTTGAGGTTTTTCGAGGAAACGAGCGCCTTCTTGGATAGACATGCGGCCGGCAACTTCGCTCATGGGCACCAAAAGCGGAAGCGAGCGGTCGGGGAGTTGGACGGTTTCGTAAGCGATACAGATAGCTTTGGAGGCAATCATGGCATCGGTGAGCGGGCGATCTGAGGCGAAGTGGAAGTAGGTGAAGAGGATTTGGCCGGGCTTAACGAGCTTATATTCAGGCTCAATCGGTTCTTTCACCTTGATAATCATTTCAGCGATAGCGTAGGTTTCTTCGATGGTAGGAAGGATTGTAGCGCCGGCAGCGATATAGGCGTCGTCGGCGAATCCACTACCCTCGCCTGCGGTATGTTGGACATAAACTTTGTGGCCGTGAGAGACGAGTTCTTTGACGCCGGAAGGAGTTACCGCTACTCGGTTCTCATTGTTTTTAATCTCCTTAGGAATTCCGATAACCATAGTTGTTAGAAAAAAGGGTAAGTATTTAAAACATTACTGCAAAGCAGTGTATAAGCACGCTAAAACGAACAAACGCACAATGAACGGTTGCTCATTGCGAAATTACGAAACAATCTGAAAAATAAAAAATTATTTGAAGAAAATATAGGCGGCGATAATGCCTGAGATAGAACCAACTACGTCGGCCAAGAGGGCGAAGCTGACGGCGTAGCGAGTGCGGCGCACACCTACCGAACCAAAGTAGACGGCGAGGACGTAAAACATTGTGTCAGTGCTACCTTGGATAGAAGCCGAGACTCTCGAGACGAAAGCATCGGGCCCGTAAGTCGACATCAAATCGACCATCATGCCACGCGAACCCGAACC
>CAZBBL010000031.1:0-7353 GCA_964490275.1 uncultured Barnesiella sp. | reverse complement strand
GCGCCGATGACAACGGCCATGCCGCCGAGCCACGATAGGAGCACCGGGTCGAGCAGACGTATGCGCTGTTTGAGGCAGAGAGCAATGATGCCGACCATGGTGGCGATAAACGTAGCCAAAAGGATGGGCATAAAGACGTCGGTAGGGTTGGCAGCGCCGGCCTGCACGCGATACATCATGATGCTGATAGGGATAAAGCAGAGGCCTGAAGCGTTGAGTACCAAGAACATAATCATCGCATCGGTAGCCGTTTCCTTATCTTTATTGAGCGTCTGCAGCTCTTGCATAGCCTTGAGGCCCATAGGGGTTGCAGCATTGTCGAGGCCAAGCATATTGGCCGACACATTCATAAAAATCGAGCCCATGGCGGGGTGGCCTTTTGGGACACCAGGGAAGAGGCGACAAAACAGTGGAGATATCAATCGGCCGAAAAAGCCAATCACCCCACCCCGTTCGCCGATTTTCATCAATCCCATCCAGAGGGAGAGCACACCGGTCAATCCCAACGCAATTTCAAAAGCGGTGGAGGCGGAAGAGAAGGAGGCGGTCATGATATCTGACCACACTTGAAAATCGCCGTCAAAAATTGTCTTGCCGAGAGCCACCACGAAGGCGATGGCAAAAAAGGCAATCCAGATATAATTTAAAACCATTTTTTTGTTAACTTTGTTGGGAGCGATGAATAATGAGCAAACTTAATAAATTTTGCTCAAAAAATTGGAGTAGCATCGTGCAAATCTCAGTTGAAATTTTTCCGGCATAAATTCACGACACAAAAAATAGGGGTTACTTCGCTAAAATAAAGCTGATTAAAGCAAAATTTGGCCTCTGAGAATTGAATATTTTTTGCGACGTGGGTAGTTGATAAGGAAAATTGGCGACAAAATGTAAACAAATATAGACTATTGTTAACGTATGGTAATCGACAAAATCGACGACAGAAGAGATATAAAAATTTCGGTAGTGACCGTTTGTTACAATTCGGCAACGCTCCTGGAGGGGACTATCAAATCGGTACTGGCTCAAAAATCAAAAAATTTTGAGTATATCATCGTCGACGGAAAATCGACCGACTCGACCGCCGAGATTTTAGAAAAGTATCACGACAAAATCGACACCATCGTGAGCGAACCCGACCGCGGAATTTACGACGCGATGAACAAGGGTGCCCGCCTATCCTCCGGTGACTATATCATATACATGAACGCCGGCGACAGATTTGCCGACGAGCTGACATTAGCCCGATTGGTAGATGACATCGACGTGAACAGCGAAGTGGTATATGGCGACGTCATCAAAGCCGACGCTCAGGGCAACGACATGGTAAAACCTGCCGAGAAGCCACACAACAGTCACAGAATGTATTTTTGCCATCAATCATCGCTTGTTGCACGTGGAACAATGTTGAGCCACCCGTTTGACATCAGTCACAAACTCTCGGCCGACTTCAAATTGATGAAGACACTCTACAACGAAGGTGCTCATTTCCAACAACTTCACTACCCTATTGCGCGATTTGACACCGGTGGAGTTTCAAACCGTCGCCGCTCTGACGGACTGCGCGACAACCTGCGCGTCATCGCCGAAACCGACAGCCTTATAGACAGACTAAGGCTGGCGCCCAGACTATGGGTGCCGTATATAATGTGCCGTCTGAGAGGTAAATAGCTGACTATTTGATTGCTGCGAGGCCTCCGAGAGCAGTCTCCTTATAGAGGCTCGGCAGGTCGTGACCGGTTTGCTTCATGACCTCGACAATGCGGTCGAACGACACAGAGTGGCGACCGTCGGAGATGGCCGAGAAGAGATTGGCATCAAGGGCACGAGCGGCAGCGTAGGCATTGCGTTCGATACAAGGTATCTGCACCAAACCACAAACGGGGTCGCAGGTAAGTCCGAGGTGGTGTTCGAGAGCCATTTCAGCCGAATATTCGATTTGGGCGGGTGTACCGCCAAAGAGCTGACTTGCAGCGGCTGCCGCCATGGCACAAGCTACGCCGACCTCGCCTTGACACCCTACTTCGGCGCCCGAAACCGAGGCGTTGAATTTCACCACATTGCCAAACAAACCGGCCGTAGCCAAGGCGCGAAGTATGCGCTGCTCAGAGAAATTTTTGGACGTATGGAGATGATAAAGAACGGCCGGAACGACGCCACACGAGCCGCAAGTTGGAGCCGTAACGATGCGTCCGCCGGCGGCATTTTCTTCCGACACACCGAGAGCATAAGCATAGACTAACCCTCTGGATTTGAGGCTTTGAGTGTAGCCGGCAGCGTGGACATAATAGCTCACAGCCTTGCGACGCACGCCCAATCCGCCGGGGAGCACACCCTCTTGCTCGATGCCGCGAAGTACGGCGGCTTTCATCACCTCCCAAACCTCGCGCAGATAGTCCCACACCTCACTGCCTTCGCAAAGGTCGACATACTCCCAATAGCTGCGGCCCGAATCCTCACACCATTGAAGGATATCTTGGATTTTTGTGAGCTGATACACTTGCTTGGCCTCGGGGCGAAGCTGCCCCTCCTCTACTACGTCGCCACCGCCGATTGAATAGAGAGTTTTCTCGCCGACGACATTTCCGGCAGCATCTAACGCCTTGAACGTCATAGCATTGGGGTGGAACGGCAAGAAAGTCTCGGGGCGCCAAACTATGGTTGTCGGTGCGATAGGTTGGAGCACGCTGAGGATAGCGACATCGGTCAAGTGGCCCTTGCCGGTAGCGGCGAGAGCGCCGAAGAGAGTCACCTCAAACGAGGCGGCCGAGGCGAATTGTTGAGCGAATTTGGTAGCGGCATTGCGAGGGCCCATAGTGTGGCTACTTGAGGGGCCGTTGCCGATTTTGTAGAGGCGTGTTATCGATTCCATAGGCGCAAAGTTAGTGATTTAAAGGTAAATTGCCACGCGTAGAGCGCATGAAAATAAAGAAGAACAAGAGGGCTGCACAGAGCAGCGAAACAGAGAAGCTCATGACGATGCCGAGGAGGCCCAAATTGAGCGTAAAAGCGAGGATATATGTAGCGGGAATGCCCACTATGATATAGGCCAACAGAGCCGTAAGGAGCATAGGAGTGACGACGGCGGCACCGCGCAAGGCTCCGGCAAAGGTGATTTGCGTAGCGTCCATCAACTGATAGAAAATCAGCGCAATAATCACCGACGACGTAAGATTGGCCACTGCCCTATCGTCGGTAAAAATCGAAATCAAAAGGTCGCCGGCAAAGTAGAAAAGCAGCGAGTCGACCACCGCCAATAGCA
The DNA here is from genome assembly GCA_964490275.1 of uncultured Barnesiella sp. Classification (GTDB taxonomy): domain Bacteria; phylum Bacteroidota; class Bacteroidia; order Bacteroidales; family Muribaculaceae; genus JAGBWK01. The sequence continues at coordinate 4,094 of CAZBBL010000031.1, read as the reverse complement.
AAATCAGATGGTAGCCGGCGAAGGCCACGCGACGCATTTTTTGAGTGGAGCCCTCCCCTACTGCATTGGCCACCAATACCGAGATGGCACAGCTGATACTATAATAGATGCAGTAGCCGAGGCAGCCGATAGTGACAACAATTTGATATGAGGCAAGCTCGATATGGCCAAGCCAGCCCGCCATAACGGCGGCGATAGAGAAGGCGCCTGTCTCAAGGCCCATCTGTAGGCTGATGGTGAGCGAGGTTTTAAGCAATGTTGCGGGGAGCTGACGCTGATGCCGCCCATGAAAGAAACCGCTATGGTAGCAGCGATAACGGCGCCCGCGAAGATACACTACGATGATGGCGATAGCCGAAAACCAGCGAGCAAACAACGTGGAGATGCCGGCACCGGTAAGTCCGAGTTCGGGCAAACCTAAATTGCCGAATATCAGAGCGTAATTACCTATAACGTTTATCACATTTGAGGCGATAATAATCCACATTGGCATACGCGAAGAGTTGACGGCATAGCTCCATTGGGCGAAGGCTTGGAAGATAGAAATAGGCACGATACCGGCCAAATAGAGCAAGAAATAGGGGCGTATCAGCGGCAACAAATCAGAGGGCTGGCCAAGGCGATCGAGGTTGGCATAGACGATAGCCATGACGGCCGTCAAGGTAAGAGCAAAAATGATGTTGAGACGCAACCCGACGCGCAGAGTCGCGCCGATTTCGTCGTTGGCGCGTTGGGCAAACAGCTTGCCAATCAGAGGGGTCAGGCCATAGCTGAAGCCGATGGCCATCAGCACGGCGATATTAAATACGTTGATGACAAACGAGGCTGCGGCTAAGGCGTCGGTATGGTAATGGCCCACCATCGAGTTGTCAATAAAGCCGACGACAACTTGGCCGAGTTGGCCCACCAAAATCGGTAGTCCGAGGCTCAGAATGCGCCGATAATTGCTGAAATAACTTGATTGTAGTGAGCTCATAACTATAGATGTAGCAGACGATTAGCCGACCTCTCCCCTATTGGCTGCCAGCTAAAGCAGGCCCATCTCGATTTGAGAGGCCACGCGCTCGATGATGCCGTCTTTGCGGTCGCGTTCGGGGTGATAGCCACCGTTGATATTTACGCCGAGGAGTCGCCCGAAGCCGTGCCAGAAGCTTGCGCGGAACGAGCCGAGAAACGCCTTGAGGATGTCGTAGCCGCTCTGGTTGGTTTCGCGTTGCACGAGTTTTACCAACACTTTTGCTTGGCCCTTGGTGAAGCGTTTGAGGGCGGGTTTATATTGCTCGAACACCTCTTTTTCCATCTCTTTGAGATAGCGGTCGCGCTCGGCCTTTGAGTCGAACGTCATGAGATATTCATAGGTTTCGACGAGGGTTTCACAGATGAGTTTGGCGTAAGGGAGAGCCTTGCGCACGTCGCGCACGGTTTTCCAATAAAATTCCTCCTCTTTTTTGTTTTTAAATTTCAGCGGAGGGAAAACGTTGACGTCGTTGAAGAGCAACATCAATACGGTGTCGCCGTCGATGATGGTATGATACTTGCCACGAAACACCTTCGACTGCACCTTCGACTGCAAATTCTCGGCCGGGGCGTCAGCGTCGACCTGCTCGGCGGCAACCATAGGCAGCGCCAGGCAGAGGGCAAACAGTAGGCAAAGTAAACGATTCATCTTAGTTGACAAGCGGTTGTAAAAACACTATAATAGCCATGAAGGCACGAGGCCGACATAGCTACTATAGCACATATAGCGGTTGACTATTGTTTTTTAACGGGAGGATAGTCGAGGGTATAGTGGAGGCCACGCGACTCCTTGCGTTCTTTAGCCTGACGCATAATCAGATAGCCTACGTTGATGATATTGCGCAGCTCACAGATTTCGCGCGAAGCTTTAGAGCATTTAAAGAGTTTTTCGGTCTCCTCATAGAGTATGTCGAGGCGGTTCCAAGCGCGGTCGAGGCGCAAGTTGGAGCGTACGATACCAACGTATGTGCCCATGATTTGGTTTACCTCCTTGATGCTTTGGGTGATGAGCACCATTTCTTCGGGATGGCGTGTGCCCTCGTCGTTCCATTGCGGCACGTCGTGGCGCAGTGTGTAATGGTCGATATTGGCCGAAGCGTGGCGGGCGGCAGCGTCGGCATAAACGACGGCTTCAATAAGCGAGTTGGAAGCCAAGCGGTTGCCACCGTGGAGGCCTGTGCAAGAACATTCACCTACGGCATATAGATGTTTGATTGACGACTCGCCGTTGGTGTCGACTTTGATACCGCCACAGAGATAGTGGGCTGCGGGCGCTACGGGGATGTAGTCGCGAGTGATGTCGATGCCAAGCGAGAGGCATTTTTGGTAGATGTTGGGGAAATGGTGTTTTGTCTCCTCGGGGTCTTTGTGTGTGACGTCGAGATAGACGTGGTCGTCGCCCGATTGCTTCATTTCAGAGTCGATAGCGCGAGCTACGATGTCGCGGGGAGCCAACGACAAACGTGGGTCGTATTTCTGCATAAACTCTTCGCCGCGGAGGTTGCGCAAGACGGCTCCGTAGCCACGCATAGCCTCGGTAATGAGGAATGAGGGGCGGTCGCCGGGGTGAAACAGTGCGGTTGGGTGGAATTGTATAAACTCCATATCGCGCACCTCGCCTTTGGCGCGGTAGACCATGGCGATACCGTCGCCGGTAGCCACGAGGGGGTTGGTAGTGGTCTGATAGACAGCGCCAACGCCACCGGTAGCCATGAGGGTCACCTTAGAGAGGAACGTGTCGACCACTCCGGTAGCTTGGTCGAGGACGTAGGCGCCGTAGCAAGTAATGTCGGGCGTGCGGCGGGTGACGATTTTGCCAAGGTGGTGTTGAGTGATTATTTCGATTGCGAAATGGTTTTCGTATATGTCGATATTGGGGTTGTTGCGTACGGCTTTAACGAGCGACTGTTGTATTTCGAAGCCGGTGTTGTCGGCGTGGTGGAGGATACGAAATTCGCTGTGGCCGCCTTCGCGGTGGAGGTCGAAAGTGCCATCCTCTTTTTTGTCGAAGTCGACGCCCCAAGCGATAAGGTCGCGTATGCGGTCGGGAGCTTCGGTGACTACTTTTCTGACGGCGACGGGGTCGCTGAGGTAGTCGCCGGCAATCATAGTGTCTTCAATGTGTTTCTCGAAGTTGTCAACGGCGAGGTTGGTCACCGAAGCGACGCCACCTTGAGCCAGGGCTGTGTTGGCCTCTTCAAGCGAGGTTTTGCATATAAGAGCAACACGAGCTTTACCGGCTACTTTCAGGGCAAAACTCATGCCGGCAATGCCCGAGCCGATGACCAGATAATCATATTCGTAAGTCATGTGAAAGAATCGATTAAGTCTGAGTATATAGGTATATAAATATTGTGTGACGCAAAATTAGTCAATTTTAGCAACTACACAAAATTAAGTTTGTTATCGCAAATACTCCCATAGTTGGAAATTGAGTGTGGTAAATTTTGAACAGTGAAAAAGTTTTATCATATTTGCATTAACGATTAAAATGTTGATATGGAAGCATTAAAAAATATGCCGATTGGCGTGCAAGACTTTGAAAGTTTGCGTAATGATGAATATCTTTACGTTGATAAAACCGAGTTGGTATATCAGCTCGTTACAACAGGCAGATATTACTTTCTGTCGCGTCCACGCCGTTTCGGTAAAAGCATGCTCTTGTCAACGCTCCATGCCTATTTCTCAGGCAAGAAAGAGCTATTTAAAGGCCTTGCCATAGAAAAACTTGAGAAGAATTGGACGAAGTATCCTGTGCTCCATCTCGATTTAAATCTGATTCAAAAAGGTGATGAAAATGCTCTCGACTCAACTCTTAACAACACACTAAGCGAATGGGAAGAGCTGTATGGCACTCGTGAGTCTGAAACCACGTTTGCCCTACGATTTAAGGGCGTGATTCAACGCGCTTGCCAACTTACAGGGCAGCGTGTCGTAATTCTTGTCGACGAATACGACAAACCTATCCTCCAAACAATTGATGACGAGGCTCTGCAAGAGAGCTTTCGAGCTACGCTCAAAAGCTTCTATGGCGTGCTGAAAAGCGAGGATCGCAATATCCGCTTCGCGTTCCTTAC
>CAZBBL010000030.1:0-17189 GCA_964490275.1 uncultured Barnesiella sp. | reverse complement strand
AAGGCTGTACGCACCAACCGGGTGTTGCGAGGATAGTAGGCTGAGTATGTGATAAGGATACCCATGCCGAGGCTGAGCGAGAAGAATGCTTGTCCGAGGGCGTCGATTACCACTCCGGGGGTGATTTTTGAGAAATCGGGGTTGAGGAAAAAGGCCAATCCTTCAGAGGCATTCGGTAGCGACAACGCTACGATACAAAAGGCCAACAGCAATATAAACAACAGTGGCATCAGTATGTTGGAGACGCGCTCTATACCTTTGCGCACACCGCAAATCAATACGCCGAGGTTGATAATAATCATTATGGCAGTGTTGAGCAGCGGGCCAAAATCTTCTTGGATATATTGATGCATTTTTGAGCTGAAGCGCGATGTTTGGTCGACAGCGTCGGCCACCGGAGCATAGAGGTCGCCGGTGATAGATTGCGCCAGATACTCAAATGTCCATCCGGTCACAACCATGTAGAAGCATAGTATCATGTAGGAGGCAACGATACCCAAACCGCCTACCATCCACCATTTCTTGCCCGGAGATAGGCGTCGGAAATCACCGATGGCATCGGTGCCGCCCGAGCGACCGACGATAAACTCACCGAGCATAACGGGGATTCCCAAAAGCAAGACGCAACATACATATACCAGTAGGAAGGCTGCGCCACCGTTGGCTTGAGTTTCAGCCGGGAATCGCCATATATTTCCGATGCCGACAGCCGAACCGACCGTTGCGGCTATCAGACCGATTTTGGAGCGAAATTGAGTATTTGCCATATCTAAATAATTTTTGTCGAGGCGGGCTTGGCTAAGCTACCAGAGGTTGAATCGCATACCTGCCGAAATTTCCATTGTCAATATTGCGGTAGTGAGGGCACGTTTGCGGTTGCCGACGACACCTACACGGCCACCGAGCGTCATGCCTGAAAACCATTGCTTGTTGTTGAAGACGACAGCAAGGCGCAGGTCGTTGAGCAGAGCGAAGGTGTTGCCCGAGTTGTCGACGGTAGAGATATAGCCATGAGTAACGCCGAGCATCGGCGACTCGCTGACGCCCAGCATCCAGTGGCGCGAGAACACCCAGTTGTAGCCGTAACCGCCTTTTACGAAATAGTTGTGAGTATTTATTTGATAATGATATTCGCCGTCAGAAGGGAGATACATCGTCATATCTTCGGGCAGGCCGGAGAAGTCGAAATTGTATTTCTGACGCCAATAAGAGAGGCCGACGTAGAACGAACCGCCACTCTTTATTTGCACGCGGCCATAATTGAATGCCGCCGACTGTGAGTAGCGCTTATGATTGATAAAGTAGGATACATCGGCGCCAAACTGAGTGGTGTTGATGCCATCGAAGTGGAGCTTGGGGTTGTAGGATTGCTGTCCTTCGGGGGCAAAACCGGTGATACGTGTGCCGACGTCGTTGTTGATATAATAGAGCTGGGCGGCGAGCAACATGCAGTTGAATTGAAAGTCGAAACGTTTGCGAGCTCGCTCTCCCCCATTGAAATATTTGCTGAAGTTGATATCATAGCCGAGCGACACAGCCAGATAAGAGAGATATAGGCCGGCCGAGGTTGAGGGGCGCGACGTCATGTTCATCTGCGTCTTGTTGATGAAATCAATGGCATAATAGTCGGTCCACGACTCGGTTTTGATTTTGGCATTGAATTTATAGCCGGTGCCACGCACATAAAGCGTGTCGTAGCCGTTGAAAAATTTGTCGGCCCAACGATAAGTGTCAATGCAAAATTTAGGGAAGCGTCCCATCTCTGATATAGAGTCGAGGTTGAGTGAAAAAGCGTGAGCCGACTTGGCACCAAAGAGCATTGCCAATATCAATAATACGATACTAAAGCGACGACACGCATCTCGGCGTGATGTATAAGCTGTGATGAATGTCATGCATGAGTCGGTCATGGATGCAAAATTAATCAAAATTCAAAGAAAAAAGCGACAAAAAGTAACAATAAACATTTTTTACCCCTCACATTTGTTATATGCAAGGGGTAAAAGATATCGTGGAGATATGATACCGACTGATTATTCCTCGGCAGCAGCGGGTGCCGGAGTTTCGGCATAGGCTTTCATCATGGCAGCGACAGCTTCGCGCAGTTCGTCGCCCTGTTTATCGCGGTCGACGATAGTGCCGTTGGCATCAAAAAGTATGATGCAAGGTATGCCGAGAATGCCATAGATATCGGTGGGGATGGTTTGCGCATTGATTACTTGCTTCCAAGGCAATTGCAGTTGGTCGATAGCTGCGAGCGTGTTTTCGGGTTCATCCCAAACGGCGATGCCGACCACTTCGAGGCCTTTCGAGGCATATTGGTTGTAAAGGTCTTTGATAACTACCGACTCGCGACGGCAGGGGCCGCACCAGCTTGCCCAGAAGTCGACCAACGCGGGTTTGCCTTTGCCTACATAGTCGCTCAAGCGATAGATTGAGTCGTTGTAAGCCACCTCAAAGTCGGTAAATTTTTTGCCGGGGGCGGTAGCTGCTTTGCGAGCGAAGAAAGCTTTTACCTTCTTGACGCGAGCGCCATCGTTCATTTTTGGATGCTTGGCCAAAGCGGCTTCGAGCTGCTCGGGAGTCATCTCGTAAGCTGAGTTGACAAACATATAGTAGCCGAAAGGATTGTCGATATTGGCTTCCAAAGTAGAGTCGCAAAGGTGTTCATACTCCTCCTGAATGGCTTTGATTTGGTCTTGGGTTGCGTCTTCGGGAAGTTGGCGATATTTTTCTTGAAGAGCTGTTTCGTCAGCTTCGAAACGGTTGATAGCGTCGTTGGTGGGAGTGCCGCTTACGGTAGTGCCACTAACCTTCATTTTGCCTTGCTCGACGACAAAGCGAGCCAAGCGCTTGCCCTGAGCCGTGAGAGTGACCATTACAGGCTCCTCGATATTGCCTTTAAATTTGGCAACACCTTTTTTTACAACGGCCGAGTCGATTTTCTCACCTTTGTCGTATTCAACGAGGAAGACCAGAGAGCCGTCTTCAACGCCCGCTACGGGGAAGTCAAATTTATATTGTGGAGTTTTGGCAACTGACGTGCAGGCAGCCAACATCATCGCGCATCCGGCGAAAATTAGTTTGCTATTCATGTGTAAATATGATTAATATATTATGGTACAAAAGTAGCAATAACTCGCAATATATCCAAAATGGATATAAATGGAGATGAAATTTTATTTTAACTTATTTTAAACAAATAAATGTTTAATAGATTTGATTTATGATTAAATTTGCGGTTGCCTCACAGCGATATGAGGCTTTTGAATCACATACTTACAGCATTATTCTCTGATTCACTGCTTTTTACATCATTTTTATTATATCATATTTAACAGTTCATTATTCACCTTTTATTCAACATGAAAAAGTTATTATTCATGCTTGGGCTGCCGGTATTACTGACAGCCTGTCAGGACGACGACCTACTCTCCGTCCAATCGCCTGCTCTTGAAGGAGATGGCAATGTCAACATTACGCTTTCGACCGATGGCGCTATCACGCAAGGACGCTCAATCTCGGCTGCTGACCGCAACTCGGCTGCCGGCGGTTTGACCAACGTCGACATGGACAACTACGACCTGCGCTATCAATTGGCTATTTATGCTATCAACACTACCGAAGAAACTACCGACGACGGCACCGTCACCACTACGAGCTACGACCAAGTGGTTGAGCCGCAAGTGCGCACGGTAGGCTCTTATCGCGACGTCACCTATTCTTTCAACCTCACCCCCGGCAAAAAATATCGTGCCGTAGCCTGGGCCGATTTTGTTGAAGCCGGCTCTACCTCCGACCTCCACTACGACACTTCCGACCTGACTGCCATCACCTGCCTTGACGACAACGACAGCCGCCTCAACGACGAGAGCCGCGATGCCTACGCCGTAGCTCAAGATTTTGAGGTGGCAAGCAGCCAATTCACCCTCAGCTTGGAACTGAAACGCTTGTTTGCCAAACTGCGTATCATCACTACCGACTGGAATGTAGCCGGCGTCGAGAAACCCGACCAAATAAAGCTTACATACAACACATTCAACGAGGGTACAACACTCAACATCGTCGAAACTTCATGTAAATACTCCACGACTACACGCACATTGACCGTAGACTTGGCCGAAGACAAAGACTATGGCTTGAACTACGATGCCGCCGACTGCAACCGCACCATTGCCGTCGACTATCAATTGATGACCGGCATAGGTTATAGCTACGTTCATTTCGATATCGAAGGCTACAAAGACGGCAACCTGTTGGCCAAACGCACCGTCGACACCGACATACCTTTGCGCAGCAACTGGCTGACTACCGTCATGGGCAACCTCTTCAGCAGCAACGGCGAGATAACCGTAGAGTGCACCGAAGATTTCGACAACGAAAACAACCGCGTGATTAGCAACAGCGACATCGAAGCTGTAGAGCCGAGCATCAGCGACAACAACTATTATGTATCTTCGGCAGCCCAACTGCTTTGGATTAGCGAAAACGCAACCAAGCTATCCGATGCCAACGTATATCTTACGGCCGACATCGACCTCGACGGCATACAATGGCAGCCTATCACAGCCGGCAAGATAGGTGGCAACGGTGCGATATCGACAATTGCTCTGTTTGACGGTCAAGGCCACACAATCTACAACCTCTATATCAACAAAGGTTGGGTCAACCAAGACTACAGTGGTTCGAGCCGTCAAGGCCTCTTCGGCTCGGCCTCGGCTATCACTATCAAGAATGTAACGTTGCAAAACGTGTCGATTGATTATGGCTACTCGTTTGTTGGCGGTATCGCCGGCGAATTGGGTTCATGTGGCGGCGACAACTTGATTGAAAATTGCAATGTCTACAATTTCTTCTCTCGTCCAATTCTCTACAACCACAATATCAATGCCGTCACTATGAATTGTGGCGCTATCGTAGGTATCATGGACTGTGGCACAATCAGCAATTGCACCGTCGACAATGCCGATATCCAAAACGGTTGGCGTGCAGCCGGCATGGTAGGTTTCTGCAACTACCGCAACAACGGCGTCCACGAGATGAAATTCAGCAACTGCTCGGTAAGCAACGCCTCGCTATGGAACTTCTACGACGGCACCGACGATGAAGATATGTTGCGCCAAGTAGGAGCCATCGTTGGTTTGGCATGGGGCGCAGACGAAACCACCGACAAGATTTATTTCGATAACTGCTCGTCGAGCAATATCACATATAAATATCTCGGTTCAAACGTCATTCGCTACAACGACGACGGCACTTACTACTATGAGTTTATGCCTCTGTTCCAACAAAAATCGGGCGACGAAGGCAAGCTTCCGACAGTGACATACCACGACATCGAATTTATCTGCGGCGCAGAGACAGCTCTTTATGGCCGCGCTGCTGTTGTGACTCCCGTAGTCACCAACGCATCAGCGACTGAGTCGTCGGCACGACGCAAATAATCCCCATCTACTCCACAACAAAGGTTGCCCGATAATAGGCAGCCTTTGTTGTGGATACTTTGTCTTAACAAATTTTAAACTAAAAAATGTATAACGAGACTTCTTTATCGCTATATTTGCGAATACCAATCGATAGAAAGAAGCCTTAAATCAACCGAAAACTTCAGAATATTCTCTGAAAATCAACGTGTTTAGACTGAAACCAAACATCATATATCACATTCTGCTTAGTCTGACTATCGCGCTGCTGACAGCTGCGAATCTTTATGGAGCGGAGACGGCTGAAACCGACAGTTTCAGTCGAGTTGCCGTCGTGTATAAAGTAAACAAAGCTGATATGCTCCCCGACTCTATCTTGGCGAGCGTCGTCGACCAAGTAAACACGATAATGGCCGACTCGCTTTCGACCACGAGCTACGTGAAGATTGCCGGCAGCTCATCGCCCGAAGGTCCGGCTCGTCGCAACGAATATTTGGCCCAACGTCGTGCCAACGTATTGCGCGACTACCTATTGCAAAACACCTCGCTGAGAGATTCAATAATACGCCTCGAATATTATCCCGAAGACTGGGAGAGCGTGATGCAGACGCTCAACCGAGGCAACTATCCATATACAGAGAAAGTACTCAACGTGTTGCAGCGCTATCCCGACCGTCAATCGCGCAAAATAGCCGTCAAGGGCATCGACCACGGCAGCGTTTGGCGACAACTGCTGCGCGACGTTTTCCCATACAGCCGCAACGCTCGGCTGAGCATCGTCAGTCAACATCGCCGTGAGGTAGGCAAACCCTCACTCCTTTCGGCCGACGGCCTGCTTACACCGCCGCTGAGTGTGCGCCGCCCCGAGATGGAGACAACAACCACCCCACCCTACACCGACCGCTTCATCGCCGTAAAAAACAATCTGCTTTTCGACGCCTTATTGGTAGCCAATCTCGGGATAGAGGTTGAGCTATGGCAACGTTGGTCGATTGACATACCGGTTTGGTATTCGCCCTACAATATCACCCCTACTCGCAAGCTGCGCCTATTGGCCTCACAGCCCGAATTGCGCTATTGGTTTGGCAAAGCCGGCAAAGGCCATTTCGTCGGCCTCAACACCTCGATAGTAGGCTTCAATATAGCCATCAACGACCATGGCCGCTATCAAGACCCCGACCACGCCGCTTGGGGCATGGGCCTAAGCTATGGCTACGCCACATATCTCGACCGCAACCGTCGCTGGGGCTTGGAATTTAACATCGGCGTCGGCTCGCTCCACTACCACTACGACACATACTACAACTATCATAACGGCCATAAATTCGACTCAGGCAGCTCGACATATTACGGCATCACCCGCGCCGGCATCACCATTTCATATCAATGGCACCGCCAGCGCAAAAACCGCGCAATATTCAGATGGTAAAGCTTAAGCATACATATTGGATTGTGACACTGTTGGCATCAATGATGCTGACAGGCTGCTGCGCTACCATCCACGAATACCCCGACGACGAGCCCGAAGATTTAACCGAGGCCAACATCACGATAGTCGTCAACATCGACCGTGCCGCCCCCTTGGGCTATAAGCAAATAACAATCAACGACGACGGCACCACTACTACCGAACTATTGGCTGAAGAGGAGATGTCGGTGCAAGATATCGGCGACCACTATGATATGAACCTCATCGTAAAGGTATATCGCGGCACCGTCGACGACGCTGCCAATGCCGAAGTGATCGACGTAGAAACCTTCACCATCTCTACCGACGACCGCTCACCTCAACGCTCATTCACCATCTCGCTGCCCAAAGGCAACTATTTCTGCAAAGCGTGGGCCGACTACATCACCGACGACGGCACCGAGACCACCTACTACGACGAGTCGAGCTTATCATCGGTCTACTCCGACTACGAAAACTACCCCGACGACACCCGCTATCGTAGCGCCGTGGCGGCTACCGAGGCGTTCCGCATCGAATCGGGCGACACCGACCGCCAAATAGAGTTTACGCTTACGCGCCCTGTAGGACGTTATCGCGTAGTGGCCACCGACTATGAGCTTTACATGATAAAAGCCATGTCGCGCGGCGACGACGATGAGATATATGCCCGCGTGCGCTACAAAATGTATGTCGGCATCGCCTATAGCGTCCACGAAAATCGCCAAGTCGACTACGTCTCGTCGTATAGATTTACGGCGCAAGCCAACTGGGCCGACCAACTCGACGAAATAGGCGAACGATCGCTCATCGGCGACTACCTGTTTGGAGAACCCGACCGCGAAGTAAACGTCTTGGCCGACGTCACATTTATCGACTCCTCAGGCAAAACAATCAGCACATACACCGACCTCAAGATACCGATACGCCCCAACCATGAAACCGTCATCAAAGGCAACTTCTTGACAAAAAGTTTCAACAACGACGGCGGAGTGAAAATCGACGAGGGCTTCGACAACGAAGTAGTAGTGTACATCTAATCGACATTATCGCTTTTTAGCAACCCTAAAATATAAAGTTCACCTATTAATTCATCTAAATTACCTTAAAGCTATTATGAAAAAATTGCTTTTCGTGCTCGGGTTACCAATCATTTTGGCAGGATGTCAAGACGACGGACTGCTATCAAAGCCCGATGCTGTGGCTGAAGGCGACGGGAATGTCACTTTCACCCTCTCGACCGACGACATGATTGCCAGTCGCTCGACAACAGCAGCCCAACGCAACTCAGCTGCGGGCGGTATTACTAACGTTGATATGAGCAACTACGACTTGCGCTATCAACTCGCCATCTACCGTGTTGACTCAAGCGGACTTACCGAAGTGATTTCGCCGCAATTGCGCACGGTCGACACCTACGAACCTGTCACCTACAACCTCAACCTCACGGCCGGACGCAAATATAAAGTTGTCGTTTGGGCCGACTTCGTTGAGCAAGGCAAGACCGAAGACCTCCACTGGGACACTGCCGACTTCTATAAAGTGTCAGGCAAAGACGGTAAGACAACACGCTTAAACGACGAGAGCCGCGACGCGTATGCCATCACTCAGCAATTTGAAGTAGGCGACGACCCGCTGTCGCTCAATCTCGTATTGAAACGTATGCTCGCCAAACTGCGTATCGTCACTACCGACTGGAACTCTGAAGGCGTCATCAAACCCGACAAACTGGTGCTGACCTACACCGCCGGTTTCAACGCTACTTATATGGATGTTGTCAACAACGATGACGGTGGCAGCAAATATGCCGACGCTCCCGAAACATTCGAGGTTGAACTCGCCCAAACCAAAGACTATGGGTTGAACTACGACGCTGCCGACTGCAACCGCACCGTGCTTGTCGACTATATCCCCCGCTCGGCAACCTACAACTCGTATATGCACTTTACTCTCTCTGCCTATAAAGATGGCGAGCTGCTGTTGAGCCGCGATGTCGACACCGACATTCCTACTCGTGCCAACTGGCTGACAACCGTCATGGGCAACATCTTCAGTGCTACTACCGATTTGACCGTAGAATGTGACGAAATGTTTATCAACGAAAACATCTATGCCGACGGCTCCGACTCGACCTTCACTCCTACAGCTCCAGAAGTCGCCGACAACGTCTACTACGTAGGCACTGCCAACGAATTGGCTTGGATTCAAACCAATATCAGCAAGCTCTCCGGCGCCACAGTGAAGCTTACCGCCGACATCGACCTTGAACACAAAAATTGGACGCCTATCAGCTCATACAAAAACATCACCCTGTTTGACGGTCAAGGCCACACGATTTACAACCTCTACGTAAACCGCAAAGCACAGTTCAACGGACTCTTCGGCTCTGCATCGGCCATCACCATCCAAAACCTTACGATACAAAACGCCACTATCGACGGCAATACCGGCTTTAACGGCGCCATCGTCGGCACCCTCGGAAGCCAAGGCGGCGACAACTTGATTAAAAATTGCACCGTACGCAACTTCTATTCTCGCAACTATAATTTCGATGCCGACAACATCCTCAATGAAGATGGCAAAGACCCGGAAAATATGAAAGGCTACTACAATGCAGGCGCTATCGCAGGCCAAGTAAACCAAGGCGACTTGGAAGATTGCCACGCCTACGACGTCGACATCGAAAGCGCATGGCGTGCCGGCGGCTTGGTTGGCTTTGTCAACATCAAGACCTACAACAAAACTTCCACATTCACCAACTGCTCGGTTGAGAATGCCACCGTTTGGAACGCTTCGGTAATAGCCGAAGGCGACAACGACACTCAAATGCGTCAAGCAGGTGCTTTGGTAGGCACAGCCTATGGCGACTCAGCCGACGCTTCAACCCTGACCTTCGTCGACTGCTCAGCCTCGAATATCACCTACAAATATGGTTATATCTGGACAGAGCCCAACGGCTTCGACCGCTACTTTGAGCTCCCCGGCTTGCTCTATAGCATCAACGAGCCCGAAAGCAAGACATACACATTTGAATACAACAACGAAACGTATGTCTACGGCCCGATGGACTCATTCGTAGGCTTGATTGACCAAATCACCGTCACAAAAACATCTAACAATTGATTGCCATGAAAAAACTATTAATGATATTAGGATTGCCAATGCTGCTGTCAGCATGCCAATCCGACGACATCCTCATCAACGAAGAAGTCGCTAACGGTGACGGCAACGTCAGCTTTACGCTCTCTATCCCCGATATGATGAACGAAAGCCGCGCTACCGACCGCAACTCTGCCGCCGGCGGTATTACCAACGTCGACATGAGCAAATACGACCTCCGCTACCAACTCTCAATCTATCGCGTTGAGAACGGCAGCAGCGAGCTCGTCATCGACCACAGTCTGCGCACGGTGTCATCTTATCAACCTGTCACCTACTCATTTAATCTTACGCCCGGCAAAACATACAAAGCTGTCGTCTGGGCCGACTTTGTTGAAGCCGGCGAAGTTGAAGACCTCCACTACGACACGTCTGACTTCTACGCTATCACCGACAAAGACGGCGACGACTCCAAACGCCTCAACGACGAAAGCCGCGACGCATTCTTCGTTTGCGACAAATTTGATTTGACAACCTCCAACTCGGCTCAATCGCTGACGCTGACACGTCCGTTTGCCAAATTGCGCATCGTCACTACCGACTGGAACAAAGACGGCGTCATCAATGCCAACAAGTTTAAACTTACTTACAAAAACTGTTGGAAAACTACCGAAATGGACATCATCACCTGCGACGGCGACGGCTACAGCATCAAATCACCTGATGTCTACGAGGCTACAATCCCCGAGGAGAAAGACTACACACTCAACTACGACGCTGCCGACAACAACCGCACCGTCATCGTCGACTATCTGATGATGTTAGACACAAGCAAAGACTTCGTACAATTTGAGCTCGAAGCCTACGACGACGATACGCTGTTGGCAAAACGCGTTGTCGACACCGATATTCCCGTGCGTCGCAACTGGTTGACTACCGTGTTGGGCAACCTGCAATCGACCACCGGCGAAATCACCGTCGAATGTACCGACCAATTCGACAACGAAGTGAATATCGGCCTTACCGACACCGAACTGACAGCTACAGCCCCCGACTCAATCAATAGCACATACTACATCTCCAACGCTCAAGAGCTGTTGTGGCTCAGCCAAAACGCAAGCAAACTGCTCAACGTCAAGGTAGTGCAAACAGCCGATATCGACCTGCAAAACGTGCAATGGAGCCCTATCAACACCGGCTATATCGGTAACACCGGCGGCATGAGCAACATCGCCGAATACGACGGCAAGAGCCACACTATCTACAACCTCTACTACAACGCCGGACAATTGGCCGGCTTGTCAGGCAGCTCCGACTACGAAAAACATAGTCGCGTAGGCCTCTTCGGCTCTGCATCGGCTATCACCATCAAGAATGTCAAGCTGCAAAACGTAGGCCTTAACTATGTGTTTAGCTACGCCGGCGGTTTGGTTGGCGAGCTTGGTGCTTGCGGTGGCGAAAACGTCATAGCAAATTGCTCGGTCAGCAACCTGATTATACGCCCGATGTTGTATTACAACTACACTATCGCACAAAATGCCGATTGCGGCGGCTTGGTTGGTATAGCCAACACCAACAGCAGCTTCATCAACTGTACGGCCGACAATGTCGACATCCTCTGCGGTTGGCGTGCCGGCGGCTTGGTTGGTTTTGTCAACTTCTCCAACAACGGCGACAAAGAGCCCGTCACCTTTAGCGGTTGCTCCGTAAGCAACAGTTCTGTTTGGAACTTCTACGTCAATGCAAGCGAGAACCTCGACATACAAATGCAACAATGCGGCGCCCTTGCCGGCCGTCTCTACGGACTAAACGGCGAGGCCGTCACATTCAGCAATTGCAGCTCGAGCAACATCACCTATAAATATCTCGGCTACACTACTGCAACAACCTCTACCGGCTATACCGTAATACCTCTCTATCAGAAATCTTCGGGCGACGAAGGCAAATACACCGAAGTCACCTACCAAGACACCAAGTATAACTGTGGCGCCGCTACCACGCTCTATGGCGTCAACTCGGGTTGCACCGTAACGGTTGAATAATCAACGACATTCCCCAATTCCTACATAACAAAGGCTGCGCACGTCGCAGCCTTTGTTTTTATGGAGCAAAATTGCTATCTTTGCGTCAACTAACCACCAACACACACATTTACCTTAATGTCTAAAGATAACATTATCATATCAAAAGATTTTGCTCAATCGCTTATCGCCGACCTGGTCAGCTCGTTTCGCAGCAACTGGGATATTGAGGCGCTCTCTGACTTAAATTCTCACACTCTGACTTACGCCGAAGTTGCTCGCGCTATCACTCGCAACCACACTATATTTCGCCACGCTTGCATCAAGCCCGGCGACAAGATAGCCTTATGCGGCAAAAACTCAGTCAACTGGGCCATCACTTTCTTGTCGGCACTGACCTATGGCGCCGTCAGCGTGCCTATCTTGCCGGAGTTTCACCCCGACAGCATCCACCACTTGGTAGAGCACTCCGAAGCAAAACTACTGTTTGTCGACTACGCCATACGCTCTACTCTCAACCTCGAGCAGATGAAAAATCTCGAAGGTGTCGTCGACATCGACTCTTATGCCTTGGTGCAATCGCGCTCACGCACACTCACGGCTGCTACACGCGACGTAAAGCCCGACATCGAGTGCACTCGCGATAGCTTCGACTCTACCTATTTCCATTGCCACGCCGACGACTTGGCCGTCATCAACTATACCTCGGGCTCTACCGGACAATCAAAGGGCGTAATGCTCACCTACGACAACCTATGGTCAAACGCCCGCTTTGCAGTAGACAACATCCCCTTCCTACAACCGGGCGACGGCATGGTGTCGATGCTGCCGATGGCCCACATGTTTGGCATGCTGGTCGAGCTGATATTCCCATTGTTGAAAGGCTGCCATATCACTATGTTGGGCCGTGTGCCCTCGCCCAAGATTTTGCTCGACGCCTTTGCCAAGGTGCAGCCCAAGCTGGTTGTGACCGTGCCATTGGTGATTGAAAAGATTGTAAAAACCAAAATAATGCCGGCGCTCGACAAAAAGTCGATAAAGATGGCACTGATGACGCCCGTGCTTCGCGGCATGGTGCATCGCAAGGTGCGCGCCAAAATGATAGCCGCCTTCGGAGGCAACCTCCAAGAGCTCGTCATCGGAGGCGCTGCTTTAAACCCCGACGTAGAGAAACTACTGCGCCAAATACGCTTCCCCTACACCGTCGGCTATGGCATGACCGAATGTGCCCCGCTGATTTGCTACTGCCGCTGGGACCACCAACGCCACGGCTCTTGCGGCAAAATCGTAGACCGTATGCGTGCCCGCATCGTCAGCAACGACCCCGCTCACGTGCCCGGCGTAATGTGGGTCAAAGGCTCTAACGTCATGAAAGGCTACTATAAAAACCCCGAAGCCACCGAGGCCGTCTTCGACAACGGATGGATGAACACCGGCGACATCTGCACAATCGACCACGACGGCTACGTCTATATCAAGGGCCGCGACAAGAGCATGATTCTCGGCCCCTCCGGACAAAACATCTACCCCGAAGAGATTGAAAACAAACTCAACAACCTGCCTTTAGTAAGCGAAAGCGTAGTCGTCAGCCGCGACAACCGCATCATCGCCTTGGTTTATCCCGACTATGACGCTGCCGAAAAAGCTCAAATCTCTAAGGAGAAACTCGACGAATTGATGGGCTACAATGTCAACGCCCTCAACCGCCAACTGCCCGCCTACTCGCGCGTGGCCCGCATCGAACTCGTCGACCAACCGTTTGAAAAAACACCCAAACATTCTATCAAACGATTCTTATATAAATAACTTAAAATAAACGTCAGGAACTAAACGTTACGACTTATGAAAAAACATCTTCTCGCAACGCTCATCGCTGCCACGTCGCTGACTGCGGCAGCCGCTGAAGCACCGCTGTGGTTGAGAAACGTCAAGATTTCTCCCGACGGCAAAAACATTGCCTTTACCTACAAAGGCGACATCTACTCGGTAGCCGTTAATGGTGGCGAGGCTCGTCGGTTGACAACGCAAACCTCTTACGAAACCGCCCCAATATGGTCGCCCGACAGCAAGCAAATCGCTTTCGCTTCAGACCGCCACGGCAATTTCGACATCTACGTCATGGATGCCAACGGCGGCGCTGCCAAACGCCTGACCACCAACTCTGCCAAAGAACTCCCCGAAGCGTTCTCTCCCGACGGCAAAAGCGTAATCTACTCAGCCGCAATACAGATGCCGGCTCTCAGCGCCATGTTCCCTTCGTCGCGCATGACTCAGCTCTATAGCGTAGGCGTCGACGGTGGCACATCTACCCAAATCCTCGGCACACCCGCTCAAAAAATATCGTTCATGCCCGACGGCAAATCGTTTGTTTATCAAGACGTAAAAGGCTTTGAAAACGATTGGCGAAAACACCATACATCGTCGACCACTCGCGACATCTGGCTCTTTAGCGACGGCCACCACCGCAACCTCACCAACCGCGGCGGCGAAGACCGCGACCCCGTGATTGCCGCTGACGGCTCTACGCTCTACTTCCTTTCGGAACGCGGCGGCACATTCAACGTCTACAAATCGCAAATCGACAACACCGCCAACGCCGTCGCCTTGACCTCGTTTACCAAACACCCCGTGCGCTTCCTCTCTCGCAGCAACGACGGCACTCTGGCCTTCACCTACGACGGCGAAATTTACACCCTGCGCAACGGTGGCCAACCCGCGAAAGTGGCTATCAGCATCGCCCTCGACGACAACGACCAAACCGAACGCATACAGGTGCGCGACACTCGTGGAGCCATACCTTCGCCCGACGGCAAACAGATTGCATTCGCTTCGCGTGGCAACATCTTTGTCAGCTCTGTCGACCACTCGTCGATAAAGCAAGTCACCAACACCGCCGCTGCCGAGCAATCAATCGACTGGGCTGCCGACAACCGCTCTATCGTCTACTCTTCGATGCGCGACGGCCACTACAACCTCTATCGCGCCTCGATAGCTCGCTCCGACGACCCCAACTTCTCTAACGCTACTCTCATCAACGAAGAGCCGCTGATCGCTGTCGACAACATCGAGCGCACAGCTCCCGACTACTCGCCCGACGGCAAAAAAATAGCATTCATCCAAGACCGCCACAAATTGATGGTGATGGATGTCAAAACCAAACAAATCAAACAGCTCACCGACGGCTCGACCTATCCGATGAACAACGGTTCGTTTACATATCAATGGTCGCCCGACAGCAAATGGATTGTCATCGAAGACTACAACAACCACCACAATCCCTATGCCGACATCTCTATTATTAATGTAGCTACCGGCGAGTTGACCAACCTTACCAAAAGCGGCTACGCCGACCAGCAACCCTCGTTCGCACTCGACGGCAACGCCATCATATTCCTCTCAGAGCGTTATGGCATGCGCGCTCACGCTTCGTGGGGCTCTCAATCAGACGTGATGATCGTATTCCTCAACCGCGACGCCTACGACAAATTCATGCTCAGCGAAGAAGACTACGAGCTGCGCCAAGAGGTTGAGAAACAAGCCAAAGAGAAAGCTAAAGAAAAAGCCGATAAGAAATCAGACAAAAAAGGCAAAAAAGCCGATAAGAAAAAAGACAGCAAGGCCGACACCGACAAAGCCGACACCGAAGAGAAACCTTCGAAAGACATCAAAGTTGAACTCGCCGGCATCGAAGACCGCATCGTGCGCCTGACCCCCTACTCATCTGACATCGCCGACGCCTATATCAGCTCCGACGGCAAGACACTCTATTATCTGTCGAGCATTGAAAACGGCTACGACTTGTGGAAGATGGACCTCCGCAAAAAAGAGCCGTCGATTGCCAACAAACTCGGAGCCAAATCGCCCTACTTCGCCGTTACCTCAGATGGCAAA
This sequence comes from uncultured Barnesiella sp., assembly GCA_964490275.1. Taxonomy (GTDB): domain Bacteria; phylum Bacteroidota; class Bacteroidia; order Bacteroidales; family Muribaculaceae; genus JAGBWK01. Next base: position 1,308 of record CAZBBL010000030.1, on the reverse strand, counting down.
AACGTATTTATTTGCGGCGACAAAATACGCAAGCTCAACACATCCAACGACAAGCTCACGACTATCTCCCCCTCAGGCTCGCAAGTAATCGACCACGCCGCCGAGCGCGAAGCAATGTTCGACCAAGTGTATATCAGCGAGCGCGAAATGTTCTATACCACCGACCTCCACGGCGTTGATTGGGATTCGATGGCTGCCGACTATCGCAAATTCCTCCCCTATATCAACAACAACTACGACTTTGCCGAACTGCTTTCTGAATTGCTCGGCGAGCTGAATGTGTCGCATACCGGAGCCGGATATCGCGGCAACGAAAGCAACACCGTAGTCGACCGCACCGCTTCGCTCGGCCTGCTCTACGACATGACCTACAGCGGCAACGGCCTCAAAGTTGACGAAATCATCGCCAAAGGCCCCTTCGACAACGCTTGGACTAAACTCTCCAAAGGTTGCATCATCGAAAAAATCAACGGCACAGAACTTAATGCCGGCAGCGACTACGACGAAATTTTCAACAATCTCGTAGGCAAAAAGACCCTTGTCAGCATCTACAACCCCGCCAATTCTCAGCGCTTCGACGAAGTGATTATCCCCGTAAGCCAAGGCGCCATCAACGACCTGCTCTATGAGCGTTGGGTTAAAAACCGCGCAGCCGACGTCGACCGCTGGTCAAACGGTCGCTTAGGCTACGTCCACATCGAATCGATGGACGACAACAGCTTCCGTCGCATCTACTCCGACCTGCTCGGCAAATATATCGACCGCGAAGGCGTAGTCATCGACATACGTTGGAACGGCGGTGGCCGTCTGCACGAAGATATCGAAGTGCTCTTCTCGGGCGACAAATATATCTCGCAAGTAGTGCGTGGTGTCGAAACCTGCGATATGCCCTCACGTCGCTGGAACAAACCCTCAATCATGGTACAATCCGAAGCTTGCTACTCTAATGCTCACGGCACTCCCTGGGTTTACCACTACAAAAACCTCGGCAAACTCGTTGGTATGCCCGTGCCCGGCACTATGACTTCGGTCAACTGGGTGACACTCCAAGACCCGACCCTCTATTTCGGCATCCCCGTTATCGGTATGCGCATCAACGACGGCACATATCTCGAGAATCAACAACTCGAACCCGACATCCGCGTAGCCAACACGCCCGAAGATATCGTCAAAGGCGAAGACACTCAGCTCCACAGAGCTGTCGACGAACTGCTCCGCGAAATCGACGCCAAATAACAAAACTACACAATACTCATCGAGTAGGTCGGGAAACGAAAGTTTTCTGACCTACTTTCGTTTCCTTTCCTC
>CAZBBL010000029.1:0-17383 GCA_964490275.1 uncultured Barnesiella sp. | reverse complement strand
AATATAGCGGCCAATAAAGGGTATCCTCCGCAACAATTCCGACACTATAAGTGAGCCGGCAATCGTTATCGGCAGCATCCACCATGTATTGTCGACGGCGGGCAAATAGGCTTCGATAACGACACGAATCACGAAGAAATGGCACAGATAGATGCCGAAAGCATTGCGCGACACCAATTTCACTACCGCATTAAGCGGTCGGCCCAGACTTTTCACCGACGATAGGCCTATAAAATACAAGCAAGCCGAGGCCATAATCCAAACCGACAGATTATTGCCTATCTCATTTGCCATTATATCATAATTGCCGCCATAGAAATAGAGCAAAATCGGCATTGCCACACCGACGAGCGTCAGCGCGACGAGCGTCAAAGTGCGGCGTGTAAGAGAGGAAGCACTGATGGGGAAGCGGACGAAATAAAATCCGGCCAAAGCATAGCCAAAGTAGTTCCAATATAGGCCAAAGACCGTGTTTTCATAATGTTCGACACCCATCACATAGGTCAACAACGGCAGCAGCCCGGCGGCAAGCCATAGTATCAACATCAGTTCGACTTGTCGACGCGAAGCTCGCTGCAACCACGGCGACACAACCGGCATCGCCAGATAAATGCCGCACAGCACCAGCAAGAACCACCCCGGGCCCCACGCCGGAGATATCAGCATCCACTCTATCTGATGCCACATCCACCACGTATTGTGCCAACCATAGGCGCAGTTGACCCACGCTCCGACAACCGACCATAGAATCAGCGGCACAGCTATTCGTGCCAACCGCCGGCCAAAGAACCGGCGCCAACCGCCGGTAACGGGCAGCAACAACGCGCCCGAAAGCATGAAAAACAATACCGCATCGGGGCCGGCCACCAAAGCCCGTAGAGCATCTTGAAGCAGTGGCGACTCATTGGAAGCCACATCTACACGCGGGCACGTATGGTCGAGCATCACCAGCAAAATGGCGACGGCCCTCACAAGCGTCAATCCAAAATTGTGATTACGCCCGCGGTTGGCATCGGCCAACGACAATCTGCAATCATTCAACTTGCTTTCCATAGTTTTCCAATGATTGACGAAGCGAATTTACCATAATAGCCTTCAGCTCGGCCGGCTTCACCACCGTGATATTGGGGCCGTAAGAGAGAAGCTCCTGCACAAAATCGTCTGAAATCTTCAGCCGATAAGAGAATAGCGAATAGCCGTCGTTGACCATCTCAGTCTGTGAATGATGTAGCGGCAAGGCCCTGAAATATTTAGCTTGACGCGGGTCGACCTTTAGCACGATATCTTTCACCTGTCCCTGATTAAACACTATGCCGAAGCTGTCGCGGAAATAGGCAGCCGGCTCAAAATCGTCGGGTATCTGGTAGGTATCGGCGAGTTGCTTGAGGTCTGACATACGGTCGAGCGCATAGGTCTTGATAGCATTGTCTTTAACGTTTAGCCCCGTGACATACCATCGCTGACGGAATATCTTCAGGAAGTAGGGTTCGACGACGATGTTAGCCTTGGGCACCGCGCGCGAATAAGAATGATAGGTAAACGACACACGATGACGCTCTTTCAAAGCCGCTATAATCGAACTGAGAAACTCATGAGCCGACGGAACCTCCTCAAAAAATATCAGCGGAGCCACCTCGCGCGAGTCGTTGAGCACATTGGTGACCGTCATTGAATTGAGCAGCCAATCGGTCATAGCCTCAGAGCCATCGAGATCTTCGATTGAATATTCGTTGGTCGACGGATTAAACGCGATGTTGACATTAAACATCTCCTCGATGGCCATACGATAATTAAAAAACGTACGTCGAGGCAATGGCCGTCCGTCAGAAAATCGCGAACGCATCCATAAATCGCTCAAATCCTCTCGCGTGATAGCGCCATAGCGCTTCATCGTGTTGAGTATCCAGACATAGCGGCTGTAGAGATTTCGTGGCATAATGAAATGAGATTATTTTTATTAATGAGCTTCGAGCCAATTTTGACCCGTGCCACACGACACTTCGAGTTTTACCTTCCCGCTATAGGCTCCCTCCATCTCCTCAACGACTATCTTTTGAAGTCGAGGCAGTTCTTGGGGAACGACATTAAAGACCAACTCATCGTGAACCTGCATTATCATACGCGAAGCCAGGCCCTCAGCCTTAATCTTGCCATAGATACGTATCATAGCAAGCTTTATGATATCGGCTGCGCTGCCCTGCAACGGCGCGTTGACAGCATTGCGCTCGGCAAACGAACGCAACCCGGCGTTGCGCGAATTGATGTCGGGCAGATAGCGACGACGGCCCATCACCGTGGTAACATATCCATCGTTGCGAGCCTTCTCGACACAACGCTCTATATAATCTTTAATGTGGGGATAGCTTTCAAAATAGCCGTCGATGAGCATCTTTGCCTCGCTGCGAGGTATCGACAGACGCTCAGACAGGCCGAAGGCCGAAATGCCATATATGATACCAAAATTGGCGGTCTTGGCATTGCGTCGTTGCGCATCGGTGACGTCGTCGACAGCCACCTTATATATTTTTGCAGCCGTAGCGCGATGGATATCCTCCCCGCTATGGAATGCAGCAAGCATATCGGGGTCGGCCGACATATCGGCCATCAGCCTCAACTCAATCTGAGAATAGTCGGCAGCCAACAATATCGACCCCTCATCGGGGATGAACGCGCGACGTATCTCTCGCCCGATATCGGTGCGCACCGGTATGTTTTGCAAATTTGGATTGGCCGACGACAGTCTGCCCGTCGCCGTAACAGTCTGATTATACGTCGTGTGTATCTTGCCGGTAGCGTGGTTTATCAATTCGGGCAACGCATTGATATAGGTAGCCAACAGCTTGTTAAGCCCACGTATCTGCAATATCAAATCGACTACCTCGTGGCTATGGCGATATTTCTCTAATATCTCTTCGGTCGTAGAGTAGGCGCCACTCTTGGTGCGCTTCATCTTCTCGTCGATTTTAAGCTTATCGAAAAGCACCTCACCTACCTGGCGCGGCGATGAAATATTAAATTGGCAACCGGCCAACTCATAGATGCGGCGCTCTTTCTCGCCTACCATCTCGGCCAACTTGCTCGACAGCTCGGCCAACTGATTGGTGTCGACACGCACACCGGTCAACTCCATCTCGGCCAGCACTCGCGACATAGGCATCTCGATATCGTCGAAAAGCTGTTGCTGACCCGCTTGTCGCAACTCGCGTTCGAGGCACGGTTTCAGTGCAAGTATGGCCGACGCTCTGCGGCCAAGCAAATTGGCCACTGCCTCAGCCTCGATAGCCGGATATAGGCGTCGAGCTCTCACCTCGGGCTCATCAGCCGGAGCCTCTTTGCCCAAATAGGCAAACGCCACATCCCAAAGGCGATGGCGCATCTCGGGCTGCAATATATAGTGGGCGACAGCCGTGTCGAAGCAGACGGCTCTCATCTCGATATTCTCGCGTTTCAACAATATATAGTCGCGCTTTGTATCATGGCTCACAATCGTCATCGACTCATTGGCAAACAGCTCGCGCAAAGCATCAACCCATCGGTCGCGCTCGGCCCTATCGTCGGGCAAGCTCAGATAGCTCACCGACTCTGCCGTAGCCACAGCCAGGCCATAGAGCTTGGCAGTCATTGCCTCCTCGCCTACACTGTAAAGCGCCACGGCAGCCAGGCCTTGCGCCCGGGCTTGCCCTACAATGTTGATTACCTCCTCGAGCAAGCCGGCTTCGTTGACGACAAAATCGTCGGCCGCCGGAGTCGAATAGTCAAAATCAAATAGCGACGGCTCGCCGGTTTGCACCGGAGCCACGTCAAACAGCGACGGCTCTATCGCCACACTCGGCGAGGCCGGCACCGCCTCTACAGCCGGACCGAGTTTCTGCAAAAACGATTTAAACTCGAGCTCGGTGTAAAGCGAGCGCAACTTAGCAACATCCTCAGGCCGACGGCGAAACGACTCCAAATCGAGATTGATAGGCACATCGGTGCGTATCGTTGCCAACATCTTCGAGAGCTTTATCTTATCGACATTGTCGGCAACCTTTGTCTTTAGCGCACCCTTGAGCGACGCCACATTCTCGAGCAAATTCTCGACCGAGCCCCACTCGTTGATGAGCTTCACGGCAGTCTTTTCGCCGACACCCGGGCATCCCGGAATATTGTCGGAGGCATCTCCCTCCAAAGCCAGCAAATCTATCATCTGGGCAGGGCGAGCTATACCATAGCGCTCGCAAACCTGCTCCACGCCACGTATTTCAAAATCCATACCACGCAGCGCCGGGCGATACATCTTCACCTTTTCGGTCACCAGCTGACAATAGTCCTTATCGGGGGTCATCATATATGTAGTGAAGCCTTCAGCCTCGGCACGTCGCGAGAGGGTACCGATTACATCGTCGGCTTCGAAGCCCTCAACTTCCACTACCGGGATGTTGTAGGCGCGAATAATATCTTTAATATAGGGGACGGAGAGAGTAATATCCTCGGGTTGAGCATCACGCTGAGCCTTATATTCGGCATACATTTCGTGGCGAAACGTATGTCCCCCACGCGGGTCAAAACATACCGCAATATGCGTCGGCTTCTCTTTGCGTAATATCTCGTCTATCGTATTGCAAAACCCAAAGATAGCGGAGGTATTAAACCCTTTTGAAGTCACTCGCGGCGCCCTTATCAGAGCATAATATGCTCGGTAAATCAGGGCATAAGCGTCCAAAAGGAATAGTTTCTTTTCGTCCATATCGTATATTGGTTGGTGTAAACAGGCAATAAAGTTAACAATTAATAGCCATATTACGACAATTTTTCGCAATATTATTGCTAAATTTGCACCCACAATCTATCTATGTCGACTCTAAAACGCATACAATCTCAAATAGCTCCCGAGCTCAAACAGCTCAATGACCTCATCGCTCAGACGCTATCATCGCCCAATGAGTTGATGAATCGCGTCGTCGACAACTACCTCCGCACCAAAGGCAAACAGATACGCCCCATCATCGTCATCCTCAGCGCCAAGCTCATAGGCCACGTCGACAACCGCGTCATCTCTGCCGCCGCTGCCGTCGAGCTCCTCCACAACGCCTCTTTAATCCACGACGACGTCGTCGACGAAACCAAGACCCGACGTGGCGAAGCTACCATCAACGGCCTTTGGGACAACCATATAGCCGTCCTCATCGGCGACTTCTTCGTATCATCGTCGCTGCAACGAGCCTTAGACACAGCCGACCTCCGCATCATCGAATCGGTTGCCAAACTCGGCAAACTCCTTTCAATCGGCGAAATCGACCAAATCTACAACGCCCGCTATCACAACCTCGACGAAGAAGCCTACCTTCAAGCCATCTATCGCAAGACAGCCTCACTCTTCGTCTCTTGCGTCGAAATGGGCGCCTACGCCACCGGCATCGACGACGACCGCCTGCCCGTGCTTCGCAACTTCGCCCACCAGCTCGGCCTCTGTTTCCAAATCAAAGACGACATCTTCGACTACTTAGGCGACGAGAAAATCGGCAAGCCCACCGGCAACGACCTACGCGAAGGCAAAATCACCCTCCCGCTGCTCTATGCGCTCACCCACAGCTCATCTCCGCTCAACAGCTCCATGATTGAACTATCGCGCAAAGACAACCTCTCCTCCGACGAAATCTCAACCCTGATCAACTACGCCAAAGACAACGGCGGCATCGAATATGCCTACAACCGCATGCAGCAGATGCGCGACGACGCTGTCGCCAGCCTCTCAGCCGCTTTCCCTGCCAACGAAATTGCCAACGACCTGATTGACCTATTCGACTTCACTATAAGTCGACAAAAATAATCAACCATCTGACACACATCGCCCTCACGCGCACGTGTGCTTATATATTTAAAATTCGTCACTACCTTTGGTAGAGTGCGGAGATTTTGCTAACTTCGCACCATAAATTTTGAAATACAATTTCTTAATAAAATAGATTACGTAATTATGAGTAAAGAAAAAAAATTCTTGACTTGTGACGGTAACCAAGCCGCTGCGCATATCTCTTATATGTTCAGCGAGGTTGCAGCCATCTACCCCATCACGCCATCTTCAACTATGGCTGAATACGTAGATGAATGGGCTGCTGCCGGCCGTAAAAACATCTTCGGCGAAACAGTCCTCGTTCAAGAAATGCAATCGGAAGGCGGCGCTGCCGGCGCTGTCCACGGTTCTCTTCAGGCCGGTGCCTTGACTACTACCTACACTGCTTCTCAAGGTCTCCTCCTGATGATTCCTAACATGTACAAAATCGCGGGCGAGCAACTTCCCTGCGTCTTCCATGTTTCTGCACGTACATTGGCCTCTCACGCTCTTAGCATCTTCGGCGACCACCAAGATGTAATGTCTGTACGTCAAACCGGCTTCGCCATGTTGGCCGAAGGCTCCGTACAAGAAGTAATGGACCTCGCCGGCGTTGCCCACCTTTCTACCATCAAGAGCCGCATCCCCTTCGTCAACTTCTTCGACGGATTCCGCACATCTCACGAAATCCAAAAAATCGAAGTCATCGACCAAGACGACCTCGCTCCGCTGGTCGACCAACAAGCCCTCGCCGACTTCCGCCGTCGCGCCCTCAACCCCGAGAACCCCGTAGCTCGTGGTATGGCTGAAAACGGCGACGTTTTCTTCCAACACCGCGAAGCATGCAACAAGCAATACGAAGCCGTTGCTGAAATCGTCGAAGACTACATGAACAAAATCTCCGCTATCTGCGGACGCAAATACGGCCTGTTCAACTACTATGGCGCTCCCGATGCCGACCGCGTAATCATCGCCATGGGCTCAGTCACCCAAGCCGCTCAAGAAGCTATCGACTACATGACCGCTCAAGGCGAAAAAGTAGGTTTGGTAGCCGTTCACCTCTATCGTCCCTTCTCCGCTAAACACTTCCTCGCTGCCGTCCCCGCCACTGCCAAACGTATCGCAGTGCTCGACCGCACAAAAGAGCCCGGAGCTAACGGCGAACCCCTCTTGCTCGACGTCAAAGAGTGTTTCTACGGCAAAGCCGACGCCCCCGTCATCGTTGGCGGTCGCTACGGTCTCGCATCTAAAGACACCACTCCCGCTCAAATCATCGGCGTATTCGAAAACCTTGCTCTTCCCCAGCCCAAAGACCACTTCACCGTTGGCATCGTCGACGACGTTACCTTCACATCACTCCCCCTCAAAGAGGAGATGGCACTCGGCGGCAAGAGCACATACGAAGCCAAATTCTACGGCCTCGGCGCTGACGGTACAGTAGGTGCCAATAAAAACTCAGTGAAAATCATCGGCGAAAACACCGACAAATATTGCCAAGCTTACTTCGCTTACGACTCTAAAAAGTCGGGCGGCTTCACCTGCTCTCACCTCCGCTTTGGTGACGACCCCATCCGCTCAACCTACCTGGTCAACACCCCCAACTTCGTAGCTTGCCACGTACAAGCATATCTCCACATGTACGACGTTACTCGCGGTTTGCGCGACGGCGGCACATTCCTTCTCAACACCATCTGGGAAGGCGAAGAATTGGCTAAAAACCTCCCCAACAAGGTTAAAAAATATTTCGCTGACCACAACATCACCGTCTACTATATCAACGCTACTAAGATTGCTCAAGAAATTGGTCTTGGCAACCGTACCAACACCATCCTCCAAAGCGCATTCTTCCGCATCACCGAGGTTATCCCCGTTGATCTCGCCGTTGAACAGATGAAAAAATTCATCGTCAAATCTTACGGCAAAAAAGGTCAAGACGTCGTCGATAAAAACTACGCCGCTGTTGACCGTGGTAGCGAATACAAACAACTCACCGTCGACCCCCAATGGAGCAACCTCACCATCGAAGCTGCTGCCGCCAACGACGACCCCGAATTTATCAACCGCATCGTCCGCCCCATCAACGGCCAAGACGGCGACCTGCTCAAAGTTTCTGACTTCGCAGGCATCGAAGACGGCACTTGGCAACAAGGCACTGCCGCTTACGAAAAACGTGGCGTAGCTGCTTTCGTTCCACAATGGCTCGCAGAAAACTGTATCCAATGTAACAAGTGTGCTTACGTCTGCCCCCACGCTGCTATTCGCCCCTTCGTACTCGACGAAGCCGAACTCAAAGCTTCGCCCATCGCTCAAGATGGCGCCATCGCAGCTATCGGCAAATCTTTTGCCGGTATGAGCTTCGTTCAGAGCGTCGACGTTCTCGACTGCCTCGGTTGCGGCAACTGCGTTGACGTTTGCCCCGGCAAGAAAGGTGCTACAGCTCTCGAGATGAAACCCCTCGAAACTCAACTCGACGTTCAAAAAGAATGGGACTACTGCACCAAGCACGTCGCTTCAAAACAAGCCCTCGTCGACATCAAAGCCAACCCCAAAAACAGCCAGTTTGCTACTCCGCTGTTTGAATTCTCAGGCGCTTGCTCAGGTTGCGGCGAAACTCCATACGTCAAACTCATTTCGCAACTCTTCGGTGACCACGAAATGGTTGCTAACGCTACCGGTTGCTCTTCTATCTACTCAGGCTCAGTACCCTCTACCCCCTACACCAAAAACGAACGCGGTCACGGTCCGGCTTGGGCCAACTCACTCTTCGAAGACTTCGCCGAATTTGGTTTGGGTATGTCTATCGCCAACGAGAAGATGGTTCAACGCCTCAAAGGCTACATGCAAGCCGCTACACAATGCGACGGCTGCAGCGACCAAATCAAAGCCCTCGCAGCTGAATGGCTCGAAAACCACAACGACGCCGCCAAAACTCGCGAAATCGCCGACAAACTGATTCCCTTGTGCGAAGCTTGCGGTTGCGACACCTGCAACAACATCCTCTCGCTCAAGAGCTTCATCGTTAAACGCTCACAATGGATTATCGCCGGCGACGGTGCCGCTTACGATATCGGCTTCGGTGGCCTCGACCACGTGCTCGCTTCAGGCAAAAACGTCAACATCCTCGTAGTCGATACCGAAGTTTACTCCAACACCGGTGGCCAAGCTTCTAAAGCTACCCCGCTCGGCGCTATCGCCAAATTCGCCGCTTCAGGCAAACGTATCCGCAAAAAAGACCTCGGCCTCATCGCCACTACCTACGGCTACGTTTACGCTGCACAAGTAGCTATGGGTGCCGACAACGCTCAAACCCTCAAAGCTATCCGCGAAGCCGAAGCCTACGACGGACCGTCGATCATCATCGCCTACGCCCCCTGCATCAACCACGGCCTCCGCGCCGGCATGGGCAAATCTCAACAAGAAGAAGCCAACGCCGTCGCTTGCGGTTACTGGCACCTCTGGCGCTACAACCCCGCCTTGGAAGAAGAAGGCAAAAACCCCTTCTCGCTCGACTCTAAAGAGCCCGATTGGGACAAATTTGAAGACTTCCTCAAAGGCGAAGTTCGCTATGCTTCTGTAGCTAAACAATATCCTACCGAAGCCGCTCAACTGTTCGCAGCTGCCAAAGACAACGCTCGCTGGCGCTACAACAACTACCGCCGCCTCTCTCAACAACAATGGGGCGTAGATCCTATCATCGAATCAATCGAGAAAAACAACGAAAAATAATCGACCTTCGATTCAATCAACCACAGAGGGTTGGCCATCTCGGCCAACCCTCTGTTTTTACATCCTGCATAGTTTTCGCCCGCCATCATCAACCACCTATATTACCGCTATTTGCGCCACTTACGCGTCGCTCGGGCGAAATAAATTTCGCCCCTACAACCATGACGCCATCTACATCGCGAAGCTACATTCCACGCCAGCTAAACACAGTGGCGGGCCACACCCTTACAGGTGCAGCCCGCCGATGGAATTAGGAATATGAGATGGAGATTATTTCACGATTTGTTTCTTGCCGTTGACAATGTAAAGGCCTTTCGGAAGAGCCTTGATTTGAGCGGCATTGGCGTTATTGAGTACGCGTATGCCTTGCAGATTGTAGACGGTGATTGCATCGTCGTCTGAAGCGATAATCGACACACTCGAATTTTTGTCGGCCAACTTGACAACGCTGTCGGCATTGACAGTGAATGTATATACGCCTTCAGATGGCTCCAGAGCCACGTCATTAACCGTCACGGCTGCATCTTCGAGAGTGGTAGTAATGTCGATTTGAGTGCCTTCATATGAGTTGAAACCGGCTGTATAGTTTGCCACTGCATCAATTATATCGCGAGTGACGCTGAATTTATCGGCTGTAGCATCGTCGACATCGAATGTGACGGCATATTTGTTGGGCTCGCCTGCGAAGAAAATCTTGTAGACATCGCCATCTTGATATTTGATGTCGAAGTAGAGCGATGTGTCGCTCTTGCTTGTGGGAGTCAGCGACTCACCGTTTACAGTGCCATAGTAGTTGGCGCCAACAGTGTTGCCATAAAAACCATACGCAAATCCGTTGGCCGAAGCGTTAAACTTCACGAGATTGTAGCCCGACTTTGTGTCGGCATATTCATTGTCGGGGGTACGGCAATAAGCATAGCTGTTGGCGATGGTGATATCATCGATGTAGAGCACAGCCTTGCTGTCGTAGGTGATTTCACCCGAGGTGACAGTAAGCGTTTGGCCTTCTGTGATAGCGACGGTAGCTGTTTTTGACGAACCGGTGAAGTATTCGGTTGTACCGTCGGAGATAGAGTTGATTTGGTAGCCTGAGTTGGGGGTGAAGGTAAGCGTATTGTTCTTGCCTAAAGTGAAATCGAGGAGGTTGTCGCCGGCTGAGAGAGTCAGCGTTTCGGTGCTGTAGCCCGAAGGGCGTGTCACCTTCACGCGACTGGGATCATCAATATTGATAGTAGCTTTAAAGGCCTCATATTTTGTAGCATCGATTTTGATAACCGAAGCATCGGTCAGTTGGAAGCTGAAATAGGAGTAACCATAATAGCTTTGGCGACTGCCGTTGACATATATATCTTGGATATTGTAGTCGTTATTGTTTAATGAGAGATAGATTGTAGAGGCGAGTTGAGCTTCAAAGCCGTTAGCATAATCGGCAACGTCAACGTCATCGACTTTCACTCCGGTGACACAGCCCTCAGCTTTGGGGTCGGTGTACTCAAATGTCACTTTTACCTTCTCATCGGGATAGTTGGCAGAAACCACAATATCATCACCGTTGGCAAGGTTGATAGTGTATGAGCCATAGCTTGCCGTCAAGGTCTGACCGTTTTGAGTCACTTTATAAAGGCTTGAGGATGTTGCCGGTTGCACGGTCATTGTGCTCTCGCTCGATGTGATATACTTGATTGTCGTAGCTTGGCCGGCTGTAACCAACGGTATCATGTCGCGATAGAGGCCCGACAACGTACATCTCACCTTCGTGGGGTCGTCGATTGTAAGAGTGAATTGTCCGTCGGCAGCTTCGTCAAATTTCAATGCGGTAACGGTAATGGTTACGCCGTCGGGATAGTCGGTGCCGAGTGGCAAAGTGGTATACCAAGTACTTGAGCCTCCGGTGTAAGTGCCGGCCGAGTTGGTAACCTTGCTGATAATATATTCAGACGATTTTGGGATGATGTTGATATACTGATAGTCAGCCATCTCCATTTGGTTGTCGCCCTCAACGAGGTCGACTGTGACACTCTTGCTCTGGGTGCTGTCGTAATATGAAATATACGCAGCGTCACTTTGATTGACAACGAAGTTGACATTTACGGTAGCGTTAGCTGAGAATGCTATAGCACATAACACAGCTGCACATAAAACAGTGTAAAGTTTCTTCATAAGTGTGATAAATTAGTTTATATATGTAAGTAGATTGATTTTGCACGAGAATGACAACGATTTTCACCGCAAAGGTAATAATTTTTCTTAAAACAATAGCAATTTCGACTAAATTATAATCGAATTGACACAGATTATGAAATTTAGGACTTGTTCCCCAACAAGCTCTTATTTTGCTCGACGCCGACTCTCTATTGCAATTGCAATAAATGAAATTATGCCGCAAACAATTGTCACAAGCGTCTGCGCCCCCAAAACAGTGTTGGCAAAAGCTGCCGCCTTGAGCGCCGGAGCGCTCTCCATTGAGGCGTAAGCCGGGACGTAGCAAGCCAAACCAAGTATGATAGCCGTCTGATAGGGCCCGAAGCCTCCATTCGACGGTATGCCCATAGAAACACTCGACAGCACGAAACAAACCATGATGACTACAAAACCATGCTGCGACACAATCTCTCGCGTGAAACTAAATGCCTCAAAGCTCAACACCATCTGAAGTATGTACGAGCCCCATAGAAGCACAGTAAGCAGCAGCCAAAGCGTCTTGTTGTCCATATGCACAATCGTCATCAACCCCTGTCCGAGCTTGCGCAACGTCTGCTGTATCTTCGCAAGGGCCTTATTCGACGATTGGCAACGCATCAATAGCCATATACCGGCAATGACAACCACAGCTATTATATATGGCCAAGGCGATGAAGCAAAGCCGGCTATCGCTGCCATCGGCCCGCTAAAGCCCGACGACGCGCTCCCTACGAGTATAAACGTCACAACAAGCAGCAACAACACGGTCAACGTATCGGCAAGCCTATCAGCAATCATCGAACCGAGGATAGTCACAAACGGAGCTTTCTGCCGACGCGCTATATAGTCGGTGCGCCACAACTCACCAAGTCGCGGAAATACGATATTTATGGCATAGGTGCCGGCTATACTGTAGAACATTGCTCTGAGCGGAGGATTGACGTCGGCCGCACGCAATTGTATGCGCCAACGAAGAGCGCGAACAACAAACCCCAATATGCCGACCGTCATTGATATGGCGATAAGGCTAAAGTCGCAATCTGATTTTACGACCTCTACCATCTCCGCAAAGTTGATATTGCGAAACAGATAATAGCACAACCCCAAACTTATAGCCAACGGTATTCCAAATTTCAAAATCTTGGAAATGGTCAACGAGCGTTTTTGCTCGGCAGTAGGTTGTGGGGCGCTATTGTTTGGCATAATGGGCAAAGTTAGCTATTGTTTTGAAAGTTAGCAATTAATTCCAATAAAACAGCGATGCCACACAAACTGTTTGACATCGCCATTGTAAGATTCAGTATTTGGCCATTACTGTTTGATGGCCGCTTTCACTGCTTGAGCTTTATTAGCCACCTTATCTTTGAGGGTTTTGGCTTGTTCTACAACTTGCTCGCCTTTTTCGCCGGCCGAACCGGCTACCGACTCAATCTTGCCTTGAGCCTTCTCGGCAATAGTACCTGCTTTTGTACATGCGTTGGCAGCAGCATTGGCCACCTTGGCACACTTTGTAGTATCGGCTTTGCAGCAACCCGAAGTTTCTGCTTTGGCACACTTAGCACATTTTGTTGTAGCTTCTTCGGCAGCCTTACATTTAGCACACTTCGAAGCTTCTTGAGCTTGCGCTTTTTCTTTGCAACATTTAGCTTGTTCGGCAACAGACTCTACTTTTGCCTTGCAGCATGTGGCATTGGTTTTAACCTCTTGAGCAGAGCTTGTTGAAACAGCTGCAATCATCAGTGCAGCAATGAAGAGTATACGTTTCATGATTTGTTTTGATTTATGATTCACTTTGCAAATATACAAAAAAAAGAATGAGCAACGCAATCCTAAGATTAATCGTTACTCATTCTCCTCTCTCTCCGGCGGTGCGGACGGGACTCGAACCCGCGACCCCCTGCGTGACAGGCAGGTATTCTAACCAGCTGAACTACCACACCAGAGTTTTTAATGTTCGCTTGACTTGTTTGTCGTTTGCGAGTGCAAAGGTAATACAGGTTTTAGAACTGTGCAAATATTTTCGCCACTTTTTTTGATAAAAATTCTTCCAATTTTGTAATACCTTTGTAGCACAACTATTTAGCCGGGAAAATATTTTCGACCGTTTTCGCCTCTTTTCAGCCCCTACAGAGCCATCTGCCCAACACTAAGACAACGCCGGCAGAAACTTTAACACACATTAACGGCGGAGCACCCTCAGGGCACCCCGCCGTCGCCTAAAACAGTTGATTTCGATTAGAAAAATTTCGTCTCCTCACCGAGTATTTCGCTCAGCAAGTTGTTTGCCAAACGGCTCGCACCGATGCGGAAATATTCGTTCGAGAGCCAAGCTTCGCCAAGCACCTCTTTGATGATGGTATAGTAAGCAACAGCTTCTTTAGCCGTAGCAACGCCACCCGAAGCCTTGAAGCCTACCATGCGGCCTGTCTTGTCGTAATATTCTTTGATGCATTGAGCCATCGTGTAGGCAGCCTCAAGCGTAGCGCCGGGGTAGCCTTTGCCGGTTGATGTCTTCAAAAAGTCGGCTCCGGAATAGAGCGACAAGATGCTGGCATTTTTGATATTCTCAGCGGTTTTCAACGCGCCTGTTTCGAGAATCACCTTCAAGTGAGCGCCACGGCAAGCGTGTTTCTGCTCTTCAATCTCGTCGCTGACCTCTTGATAGTCACCATCGAGATAGTTGCCAAGGTTGAGCACAATATCGATTTCGTCGGCACCGGCTTCAACCGCCAAAGCAGTCTCAGCTACTTTCACCTCGGTATAAGTTTGAGATGCGGGAAAACCGCCCGATACACAAGCCACATTTACGCCGGTCACGTCCAACACGGTGCTGACGATACCTGCAAAATTGGGATACACACAGATAGCGGCCACATTGCGCATTTCGGGGTGCTCTTCGTCGAAAGCATTGACGCGCTCTACAAACTGCGCAACAGATTGAGGCGAGTCAGTGCCGTTGAGTGTAGTCAAGTCGATAGTATTGAAGAGAAACTTCAACACGTCGGGAGTATAGTTCTCGGCCAAATGTTGGTCAATAATTTTCTCAACGGCCTCTTTTACTTGGTTGTCGTCGGTAGTGACGCTTTTAAATGATGAGATAGCGTCGTGATACTTGTCGCTCATTTTCGTTATCAATTTATAGTTGGTTATTATTTAGTTTGTTGAGTCAATTTATTATTATTAATGTGGCGTTCGGCGTCGCGCTGCGACTTCTTTTGCAGGTTGCGAGCGAAAGCTTCGCTGAGGTCTATGCCCGATTGGTTGGCGATAGCTGCAACTACCCAAATCACATCGGCCAACTCGTCAGCCAAATTGTCAGTCTCGCCCTCCTTAAACGACTGCTCGCCATAGATGCGAGCCATCTGGCGAGCCACCTCGCCGGTTTCTTCAGCGAGGATTGCCATATTAGTGAGCGGAGAAAAATATCTCACACCTACGGTCTTTATCCATTGGTCAACCGTCTGCTGCAACTGCTCGAGAGTAGGAGAATCTTTCATAGCAACACACTATTCTTTAATACGCGAATCGATAATTATAGTGACCGGGCCATCATTGACCAACGCCACCTGCATATCAGCGCCAAAAACGCCCTTCTTTACAGTCAGGCCCGTCTGGTCGGCCAACCGTTGGCAATATGCATCATAGAGCGAAGAAGCATCCTCGCCCTTTGCCGAATGGATATATGACGGACGATTACCCTTACGCGTCGACGCCAACAGCGTAAACTGGCTTATAGCAAGTATCTCACCACCCATGTCGATAATCGAGCGATTCATCACACCCTCATCATCATTATAAATGCGCAGCGCAGCGGTTTTCTTGACGAGAAAGTCGACATCAGCATCAGTGTCGCCGACTTCAACGCCTACCAACACCATCATGCCACGGCCAATCTCACGGTAGTAATCACTGCCGACAGATACCGAAGCCTTCGCGACACGTTGTATAACAATTCTCATAGCGCAGGGGAATATTTACTATATAACAAATACAAATATACGTTATTCCCCAAAAACTTCCAAAAAAATCAACCTCCACCACCCTCTTTACCGTGGCTCAACACACCACGATATACCTATGGAAAGTAACCAATTTGCAACCTGCTTATGACACAAACATCAATCAAACTCAAATTTCGTCCGTCGACCGACTCCGCTAAAGATGGCGTGCTCTACCTACAACTGATTCACAACCGTATTGTGCGTCAACTGCCCACCGGCCATAGAATCTCAGCCAACGAATGGGACAGCAAAAAATCCTCAATTGTAGACGGCACAGACACCTCACGCAATAAAATCTTGGCCGACATCCGCCACAGCATCTGCCTCGACATCCAACGCCTTATCAACATCGACCTCGACCTCGGCCAACGCGGATACGCATACTCGCCGGACGAAATCATCGACGAATTTCAACGCATATCCCGCGAGCACACACTATTCAACTTCATGCAGCAGGAGATATCACAACTACAACAACGCGGCAAATTTCGCACCGGCGAAACCTACCAATCAGCACTAAATAAATTTCGCAACTATCGCAACGGCCGCGACATCATGTTAGACGAAATCACATCCGACGAAATGCAACTCTACGAAGGCGCAATGGCCCGCCAAGGCCTTTGTCCAAATACCACATCATTCTATATGCGCATCCTGCGCGCAGTCTACAACAAAGCCGTCGAAAAAGGAATCGCCGAGCAAAAACACCCCTTCAAGCACGTCTACACCGGCATCAGTAAAACCGTCAAACGAGCCATCCCGCTCAACGACATCCGGCGCGTAAAAGCATTGGAATTGCCGGCCGGCACATCGCTATCGTTAGCCCGCGACCTATTCTTATTCAGCTTCTACACACGTGGCATGACATTCGTCGACATGGCCAACCTACGCCGGCAGAATCTGCAAAGCGGCTACATCACCTACCGCCGACAGAAAACCGGGCAACTACTCAACATCAAAATTGAAAAATGCGCACAAGAAATCATCAATCGCTACACCGACCCAAAATCAGACTACCTCTTCCCCATCATCAAAACCGCCGGTCGCGAGTATCGCCAATACAAAAATGCGCTAAAATTGATCAACGTCAGGCTAAAAGAAATCGGTCGCCTGATAGGCATACCCATCAACCTCACCACCTACGTAGGCCGCCACAGCTGGGGCAGCGCAGCCAAAACCGGCAACATCCCCCTCTCCGTCATCAGCGAGTCGATGGGCCACGACAACGAAACAACCACACAAATCTACCTCGCCTCGCTCGACACCTCCGTCATCGACCAAGCCAACGCCAAAATCCTAAAGAAACTATAGTGGAATTTGTTTAGCAAACATGTCGCTCTCTTCGTAAGAGAGCGATGTATGGTTGCAAATGTACATAAAATCATAAAACAAAACAATATTTAGCAAAATTTATTTGCAAATGTCAAAATTTGGTTCATGCTTGTTTAGCAAAAAACACTTTCTCCTTTTGGGCAACGCCTAACAGATAGGTTGTTACGAAAATATCGCTCTCTTACGAAGAGTGCGACGAGAACCGAAGTATAACCAATCATTTATTCGGAATGATTCTCAACATCATGGAGACTGCAACCGAACTAAATACCTTGGAATCGCCTGCCAATGGGACAGACGACCGCGAAGCGCGCTCTTTTTGTTGGTA
>CAZBBL010000028.1:0-17649 GCA_964490275.1 uncultured Barnesiella sp. | reverse complement strand
AGAAAATTCCGTTGCGTCGTGGTGGCCAAACCGACGATATCGCCAACGTTGCCACATTCTTGGCATCTGATATGTCGAGCTACGTTACCGGCCAGGTTATCCAAGTCGACGGCGGTATGAATATGTAATCATTTTCATTGCCAACCATAGCGAGGAGCCTCTATTTGACATCCAAATAGGGCTCCTCACTTTTTTATAAAATATTCACACTTACCAACTCTCTCAGTTGGTTTATTATTAGTAATTTTGTGGGAGTATATATTTATTGACCAACATATCAACGAATCAATGCTAAGCTATAATACACAACGAAAAAAGTTGGTGCTGCCCGAATATGGCCGCAATATCCAGCGCATGGTCGACCACTGCCTGACCATCGAAGACCGCGATGAACGCACTCGCTGCGCCAAAACCATCGTTGCCTCGATGTACAACCTTTTTCCAAGCTTGGCCAACACCGAAGATTTTCGTCAAAAGCTTTGGGACCACTTGGCCATCATGTCTGACTTTAAACTCGACATCGACTACCCCTACGAGATAGTAAAGCCCGAAAACCTACATACCCAACCCGAGCCGTTGGAAATACCCGGCAGCAAATTTCGCTATCGCCACTATGGCAAATATATCGAACAGATGATTGCCAAAGCTACTACGCTCGAAGAGGGCGAAGAGCGCCACGCTTTAGAATTGCTCATTGCCAATCACATGAAGAAACTCATGCTCGCAGTAAACAGCGAAGGCGTCGACGACGAGAAGATTTTCAAAGACTTGGCAGAGTTGTCGCACGGCATGATACGCCTCGACACAGCGACATCGCGTCTGCACGAGTTTAAAGAAGCTCCGGCTCCCACCACCGGCAAAAAGAAGAAAAAGAAATAAACATCAGCAATTTTAGCCACCTCCAACAATGATAGCAGCAGAGCAACTCACCGAAATAGGCACCTTTGGCCATCCCCATGGCATAAAAGGCGAGATTTCAGCCACAATCGACATCGATGTTGACATGGCCGATTTGCGCTGTATCGTCGTAGACGTCGACGGCATCTACGTGCCGTTTTTCATCACGGCAATACGTCCGCGCAGCGCCCAAAGCTTGTTGCTAACCATCGATGGCATCACCAACGAAACCGAGGCGGCACAGATGACAAACAAAACCATCTTTGCCCTTACCGACGAGCTCCCCGAGATTGACGACGCACAAGACGGCGACGGCTTCTACGCCGAAGACCTCATCGGATTTACCATCTCTGACGCCGACGGCAAACTCTCGGGAGAAATCACTGCAATCGACGATGCGACCGACAACGTGTTGTTTATCGTATCGACCGACAAAGGCGATGTTTTAATACCCGTGGCCGATGAGTTTATCGTCGACATCGACACCGACAACAATCATCTGATTGTAAATCTACCACAAGGACTACTTGACATTTAGAAAGCATAACACTCTACTCCAAACCTCTAAAATACACCTGTCAAAACAATGGAAATCTACGACGAAAACCAAGCAATCAAAGCCATCAATAAGGCGCTCACTCAAAGCGGTCGCAAACCCTACGACGACGATGAATTGCTCAACGTTATCGACATGATTTGGGACTACTACGAAGAAAACGGCATGCTCGAAATAGACGACGACTTCGAAGCCGAAGAGGAAGAAGATGTCGCAGCCGAGCTTATCGACTATATCAATCGTATGCTGAAGAAAGACCACGAGTCGACTGTAGACCCTGCCGACATCGCCACTATCGTCAAAGCCGAACTCGACTACGAAGATTCGATTTTGGATTGACAGACTCACCAACGCTTGTAATGAAAAAAATTCTGCTAACCATATTCTGCTCTATTTCAATCGCCCTAAGCAGCGTGGCCCAAACATCACCGGCCGAACAGCGCGATGCCGACGACGACGAAATGCAGCACGAACTTAAAACTCCGGCTGTAGGCGCAAAGCAGCGAACTTATGTCACCACTTATATGCACCAAGTGGCGACCGACTTGATTCGCGACTCTTTGACCCGCAACGTTGAAACTATGCGCCACGGCGAGGTTGTCGTTGTCACCGTTCAAACCGACGATTTATTTCAACCAAACGACACGACTCTTACGCGCAACGCCACCAACATACTTTCTCGATTCAAACGCTTTCTTAGCGCCGACAATAAATTTAAGCTTATTCTCGCCGTACACTCAGACGACACCGGCTCGGAAGAGTATCTGAGCGATTTGACCGAAAATCGCATCAACGCCATACTCGACTACTACGAGCGAGAAAATTGCTCAATCGACAATATCGTAGGCTTCCCCAAAGGGGCAAGCGAGCCTCTATTCGACAACAACTCACGATCGAATCGTGCAGCTAACCGCCGGCTTGAGGTTTATATCGTGCCCGACACCACTCTGATTGAAGAGTCAACAGCCAAGAAGAAATAAACGGCTCAATGCATTGGCTATCGCAAAATTATTCGTAAATTTGCAGTTATAAAATACAACTAAAAAATTCACGCTATAACTAATGGCTAAAGAACTTAAAAATCTTACCAAACGAAGCGAAAATTATTCGCAATGGTACAACGAGCTCGTCGTGAAAGCCGACCTCGCTGAACCCTCTGCTGTACGCGGATGTATGGTCATCAAACCCTACGGCTATGCTATTTGGGAAAAAATGCAGCAAACCCTCGACAAAATGTTTAAAGAAACAGGTGTGCAAAATGCCTATTTCCCTCTGCTGATTCCGAAATCGTTTCTTTGCCGCGAAGCCGAACACGTTGAAGGTTTTGCCAAAGAATGTGCCGTAGTGACTCACTATCGTCTCAAAAACGACCCCAACGGCAATGGTGTCATCGTTGACCCCGATGCCAAACTCGAAGAAGAGCTCATCGTACGTCCGACCTCTGAAACCATCATTTGGGGCACATATAAAAACTGGATTCACTCATATCGCGACCTCCCTATCCTTTGCAACCAATGGGCCAACGTGATGCGTTGGGAGATGCGCACTCGTATGTTCTTGCGTACAGCCGAGTTTCTTTGGCAAGAGGGCCACTGCGCTCACGCTACAGCCGAAGAATCAGAGCAACGCACCGTACAAATGATTAACCTCTATGCCGACTTCGCCGAGAAATATATGGCAATGCCGGTAATTAAAGGTGTCAAATCGGCCAACGAACGTTTTGCCGGCGCCCTCAACACCTACACAATTGAGGCTATGATGCAAGATGGCAAAGCCCTGCAATCGGGCACATCTCACAACCTCGGTCAAAACTTTGCTAAAGCTTTCGACGTAACATTCGTAAACAAAGACAACCAACCCGAATTGGTTTGGGCCAACTCATGGGGCGTTTCAACCCGTTTGATGGGCGCTCTGATTATGTCTCACTCCGACGATAACGGTTTGGTGCTTCCGCCCCACTTGGCTCCTATACAAGTCGTCATCGTGCCTATTTTCAAAAACTCCGAGCAATTGGCTCAGATTTCCGAGAAAGTGCAACAGATTATCAACGAGCTTCGCGCACTCGGCGTAAGTGTAAAATACGACGATGCCGAAAACAAACGTCCCGGCTTTAAGTTTGCCGACTACGAACTTAAAGGCGTACCCGTACGCTTGGCTATCGGTGCACGCGACCTCGAAGAGGGCACTGTTGAGCTAATGCGTCGCGACACCCTCGAAAAAGAGACATTGCCTATCGACAATATCGCACGCGTCGTTGCCGATATGCTCGAAGATATCCAAGCCAACATCTTCCAAAAAGCGCTCAAACATCGCGAAGAAATGACTCGTACGGTCGAAACCTACGACGAGTTTAAGGTAGAAATCGAAAAAGGTGGTTTCATCCTCGCTCACTGGGATGGCACAACCGAAACCGAAGAGAAAATCAAAGAGGAAACCAAAGCCACCATTCGCTGCATCCCATTAGAAGGAGACAAGACTCCCGGCAAATGTATGGTCACCGGTCGTCCTTCGGCATGCCGCGTGATTTTCGCTCGCAACTATTGATACTACAACCGACAATCAACGGTCGAGCATCGACATAAAAAGCCCCGGCAGGCCACGTCCTGTCGGGCTTTTCAATCTAACGCCATCGCAACAATGCAAGACAACAAGCCACATAAATCTGATATAACTCTCGAGATCGTAGCCGCCGACACCTCTACTCACATGGCCCTACCCTATGCCGAGCACGGTATTCAGGCCGGATTCCCCTCTCCGGCTCAAGAATACATAAGCGAATCAATCGACCTCAACAATGAGATAGTCAAGCACCCCGCAGCTACATTCTTCGGGAAAGTGTCGGGCGACTCAATGATAGACGAAGGCATCGAAGAGGGCGACTTGCTCGTCATCGACCGCTCGCTTCAACCCGAGGATGGCGATTTGGCCGTATGCTGTGTCGACGGAGAGTTTACGCTCAAACGCATCAAGATAGAGCCCGACCGTGTATGGTTGATACCCGCCAACGAGTCGTTCGACCCGATAATGGTAACACCCGACAATCGCTTCTCTATATGGGGCGTAGTCACCCATACTATAAAACGCAAGCGTCGTCGCCGAATGCAATAAACAATGGTAGGACTTATCGACTGCAACAATTTTTTTGTGTCGTGTGAGCGGATATTTCGGCCCGACCTCACCGACCGCCCCGTAGTTGTCATGAGCAACAACGACGGCTGCGCAGTCGCTATGTCAAACGAAGCAAAAGCATTGGGTATTACCCGAGGAATACCTGTTTTCCAGGTAAAAAAGCTTATAGAGCGATACAACGTAACGACATTGTCGGGCAACCACCGCCTTTATGGCGATATATCGTCGCGAGTGATGTCGACAATAGCATCGATAGTGCCTGAAATCGAGATTTACTCTGTCGACGAATGCTTTATAGATTTCTCTCCGTGGAACGACAACGAGCTGGAATCCATAGGCCGACAGATTGTCACTCGCGTACGTCGCGATGTCGGCATTCCCACATCGCTTGGCATTGCGCCTACTAAAACGCTTGCAAAGATAGCCTCTCACTTCGCAAAGAAATATAAAGGTTATCGTGCGGTATGCGTCATCGACAATGAGCAAAAGCGGCGCAAAGCGCTCGAAATGACTCCGATATCCGATGTCTGGGGCATCGGTCGGCGGTTGGCTGTAAAGCTTAAGGAGTATGGCATCGAAACCGCCGCTCAATTTGCCGACACGCCTCTACCCAAAGTCAGAAAGATACTCAACATTAACGGCCAACGCACATGGAGCGAACTCAACGGCACTCCATGCATCGACCTTGAATTTGTAGAGCCCGACCGCAAACAAATTTGTTGCACACGCTCGTTTTCGCAAGCATTCACCGACATCGAGCCCCTGCGAGAAGCTCTCTCATATTTTGCCGACAACATCTCACGCAAGCTTCGCAAGCAACATGGCTGCGCTAAAACGGTCACAATATTTATTCATACCAATTCATTTCGTCCCGACCTGCCACAACACTGCGGCAATGCTACAATCGAACTCGACGAAGCAACCGACGACACGCTTACGCTTACCGACTCAGCACTACGGCTATTGGCGAAGACCTTCCGCAAAGGATACGCCTACAAAAGAGCCGGCGTGATGGTCACCGACATCGTAAGTCGCAATGCCGTCCAACAAAGCCTCTTTGCCACTGCCGGAGAGCGTGAAAAACGTCGGCGACTGATGGATGTCATCGACCGCATCAACAATAGCGATACCGCTACCGACAAGCTCCACTTGGCAACCACAACTCCAAATCGCCAAAGAGTCAAGCAAGAAGAGCTCTCCCCTCTTTACTCAACCCGCCTATCCGACATCATCACAGTAAAAACATCATAAAGATAATGTTGGCCATATCGGCCTTAATTGTTAACTTTGCAACTTGCGATTACATCACAATGGAACACAAACAATACGTCACAAAACTCGCGAAAAAAACTTCGCTCGACTATAAAGAGACCGCCTCGCTTTTGCAGTCGGTCACTACAGCTATCGCCGATTTGCTTTCTGAAGGCGACACACTTATGCTCCCATCATTCGGCTCATTCAGCACAGTAAAACACGACGAATCAATCATTACCGACATCTCAACAGGTAAGCACATGCTCATGCCACCATGCATCGAAGTAGAGTTTACTCCAAGCAATATCCTCAACAAACATATAGCCGCCAACGAATAAACGATGAACGAAAAAATTACCATATCGCAATTTGCGGCTAACCTTGCCAAAGCCACAGGATATAAAACTGATTTCTGCGAGCAGTTTGTCCACGAAATGTTTCGCTCAATTGCTGAAGCTCTTAAAGATGACAAATCGGTAAAAATAAAAGGGCTCGGCACCTTTATGGTCGGAGAAAACGGCAAAACGCTGTTTCAACCCGACGCCACTCTCGCCGACACTGTCAACGAACCTTTTTCGTTTTTCCAACCTGAAGAGCTCGACGACGATGTAACCGACGAGATACTCTCGCAAGGTATCACCGACAACGATAGCCCGTCATTATATAGCGAAAAAGCTCAATCGGCCGATGACAACGCTGAAAAAGAAATCGAGGTTGAGACTACCATCAAAGAATCAAAGCCCGAAGAGGTTGTTGCAGAAGAAGCTGTCGCAGAAGAGCTCACTTCGGAGGAAGCTGAAGAAACTAATGAAACTGCATTGCATGAATCAGGCGAATCTACAGAGCCGGCAGTGGTTGATGAAATAGCAGAAAACGACAACACCGACGAGGGCGTCATCGAGAACGACGTTGATGACGACATAGAGGATAATCAACACTCGCAACGACACGGCTACCGACTGTGGGCACTAATCACAGCTTTTATCATCGGAGCGATAATCGGAGCTGCAATCACCTACTATCTCTTGTCGCAGGCCAACGATACAGCCGAAGCGACTACTACAAAAGTAGAAGAACAAGCCACGCCAACCGAGGTTAAAGAGCCAACGAGCACCGAAGTTGAAACAAAATCGGCCCAACCGACCCAAACACAAGTTCAGCCAACTGAAACTCAAGCCGATAAGCAACCCGAAGAGCAACCACAAGTGACAGAAACTGTCACCGCCGGTAATTTCCTCACAAAAATGGCTCGTCGCCACTACGGACGCTACGAGTTTTGGGTTTATATCTATCAGGAAAACAGCGCAATACTCGACAACCCCGACCGCATCGAACCTAATACCGTCGTAGTAATTCCACCGGCCGAAAAATATGGCATCGACAAAAACAATCCGCAAAGCATCGAGCGTGCAAACAAGCTTGCCGGTGAAATATACTCACGTTTTAGATAATTTAAACGTCGCATTACGAGTTAATAAATAAAATTAACAACTATTTTTCACATATCGGTTGTTTAATATATAATTTTGCTGATGAATATAGCCCGTAGAGTGGGCCATCTTATACAGTAGAATTATATCATTAAATATAAAACAACATGAGTGAAACGGTTAACATCCGAGATCTAAACGAAATCGTTGCAAGCAATCACAATTTTGTCGATTTAATAGTCAAAGGAATGGACCAAACAATTGTTGGTCAAAAGCATTTGATTGATTCATTGCTAATCGCATTATTGTCTAACGGACACATCCTTTTGGAAGGTGTTCCCGGTCTTGCCAAGACGCTTGCAATAAAAACATTGTCGCAACTTATCGACGCAAAATACAGCCGCATACAGTTCACCCCCGACTTGCTCCCTGCCGATGTCATCGGTACAATGGTCTATTCTGTCCAAAAAGAGCAGTTCCAGGTGAAACGCGGCCCTATCTTCGCCAACTTCGTATTGGCCGATGAAATCAACCGTGCCCCGGCAAAAGTGCAAAGCGCATTGCTCGAAGCTATGCAAGAGCACCAAGTGACTATCGGCGACTCAACCTTCGGCCTCGACGACCCATTCTTGGTAATGGCCACACAAAACCCCATCGAACAAGAAGGCACCTACCCACTGCCCGAGGCACAAGTCGACCGTTTCCTTCTGAAAGTAGTCATCGGCTACCCGTCGCGTGAAGAGGAAAAAGTAATCATCCGCCAAAACATTTCAAACGAGAAGGCCAAAATCGTTCCGTTGGTACGCCCCGAAGAAATACTTCAAGCACAAAAAATCGTCGAGCAAATTTATATCGACGAAAAAATCGAAAAATATATCGTCGACATCGTGTTCGCTACCCGCTTCCCCAAAGATGCAGGTCTCAACGATTTGGCAACAATCATCGCCTACGGAGCCTCGCCTCGTGCCTCAATCTCATTGGCCAAAGCAGCTCGCGCTTATGCGTTCTTGAATCGCCGTGGCTACGTGATTCCCGAAGACGTGCGTGCCGTTTGCCACGACGTGATGCGCCATCGTATCGGTCTGACCTACGAAGCCGAAGCCAACAACATCACTGCCGACGAGATTATCACCAATATTCTCGACAAAGTAGAAGTGCCCTAATCGGTTAGAAACAATCTCAGAGCATAGGTGAAAACCTCGCTCGATAGTAGCACAAACTTGTTTCTGAATTAATCACACACCGATGGACGCTAACGAACTCCTTAAAAAGGTAAGAAGGATTGAAATAAAAACTCGCGGATTGTCAAGCAACATATTCGCGGGCGAATATCATTCGGCCTTCAAAGGTCGTGGTATGACCTTCTCCGAAGTAAGAGAATATCAATATGGCGACGACATCCGCGATATTGATTGGAACGTCACTGCTCGACACAATCACCCCTACGTAAAGGTCTACGAAGAAGAGCGCGAGCTGACAGTGATGTTGCTGATTGACGTTTCGGCAAGCCGACTCTTTGGCGCTATAGGTGCAGAAAAACGCGAAATTATAGCCGAAATTGCGGCTACCATCGCCTTTTCCGCCATCCAAAACAACGACAAAATCGGCGTCATATTTTTCTCTGACAAAATCGAGAAGTTCATCCCCCCGAAGAAAGGTCTCAAACACATCTTGCTAATCATACGCGAGCTTCTCGACTTCACCCCAAGCAGCAGTGGCACCGACATAGCTATGGCTTTACGCTATTTCACTGACGCGATGAAAAAACGCTGCACCACATTTATTATATCAGACTTTATCGACTCGGGCGACTACTCCAAAGCACTCACTATCGCTGCAAATCGCCACGACGTCTACTCCATACAAGTCTACGACAAACGCGATGCACAGCTACCCAACGTAGGTCTCGCCAGATTCCGCGATTTGGAAACCGGAGCAACCAAATGGGTCAACACCTCGTCTGAAAAAGTCAGAAAAGCCTATAGCCGCTGGTGGTATCAATCACAGCAGTCAATGAACGAGCTGATGCGAAAAAATCGAATCGACTTCGCTTCAATACCTACCGATGAAGACTATGTGACCGCATTAATGGGGCTCTTCACCCGCAAAAAAATAAGATAGTTGCAAAATGAAACTTACGATATCTCACAACGGGCCTATTAGAAAAATCAGTAGAGCTTTTCGGCTGATAGCCGCCACTATAGCCGTTACGGCTATGGCACAGCCGGCCTTCGCCGACACTCCTCGCATTAAAGTGACGCTCGACTCTGCCTACATCACAATGGGACGCCAAACCGGAGTGAATGTCACCGTTGTCGACCACGCTGCTACGCCCGGCCAATTGATTTTTTCGCCCGACAGCTTGCCAAAAGAAGTAGAATTGGTAAGCGACAGAGCTCCTCAAATATCCTCACGACAGCTCCCCGAAGGAGGCAACGAAATCAAAGCTCAATATCTGATACAATCATTCGACTCGGGCGCTTATACCATTCCCCCAATCGCTTATGTTAACGGCAACGATACCGTCTTTGGCAACGAGCTGACACTCAAAGTAGTGCCGGTCGACGTCAAAGAAGACGACCCAATGATTGGCGAAGCGCCCACCGAAGAGATTAAGTCGAAATGGTTTGACTGGATTCCCGACTTCATAACCGACAATTGGGTATTGATTTTATTAGGCATACTGATAATTATCGGAGCAATTTGCGCTTACCTGATTTTCTCCAAGCGCATCAAAATCGAAGTTAAACCAAAACGCAAAGTCATTCCCCCTTACGATTTGGCTATCAGACAGCTCAACCAACTCAAGTCAGAGCAACTTTGGGAGAAAGGCCAAGAAAAAGCCTTCTATACCGAGCTTACCGACATCTTGCGCGAATATATCGACAATCGTTTCGGCATCAACGCTATGGAAATGACCTCAGCTCAGATTATCAAAGCATTGAAATCCAACGAACAAACAAAAATGTCGAAAGATTTGATGCAACAGATTCTCGAAATCGCCGACTACGTAAAATTTGCCAAAGTAACCCCATTGCGCGACGACAACATTCGCTCGTTTGACGCCGCATATAAATTTGTAGAAGACACCAAACCGGTCGAGCAGTCCACCGAGCAATCGGCCGACGAAGCCGACAACGGCAATAGTGTCAAATCTTAACTCATCAGACAATGCATTTTGCACATCCTAAAATACTGTGGTTATTGCTCGTTTTGATACCATTGATAGTTTGGTATCTGATGAAGCAACGCAATTCGCGCCCATCGCTGTCATTGTCGTCGACATCGGCGTTTGCTGCGATGCACAATTCATTCCGCTCCTACTTGTTGCACATTCCGTTTGCGCTCAAGATGGCTGCTATTGCTTGCATGATTGTAGCTTTGGCTCGTCCACAAACTCGCAATGCTTGGAACACTTCGCAAGTAGAAGGCACCGACATTGTGTTGGCGATGGATATCTCTTCGTCGATGCTCGCTCGCGACTTCAGCCCCAACCGTATGGAGGCTGCTAAAAAGGTAGCATCTGCTTTTGTCAACGGTCGCGAAAACGACAACATCGGCGTAGTCATTTTCGCCGGTGAAAGCCTTACCGGAGTGCCTATGACATCAGACCGTGCTACCGTTGTCAACTATATCAACGGCATCAACGAGAATATGCTTGAAGACGGCACCGCTATCGGCGACGGCCTCGCCACTGCCATCAACCGCATCAAAAACGGCAAAGCCAAAAGCAAAAGCATCATCCTGCTGACCGACGGCTCAAACAACACCGGCGTTGTGCCTCCACTCACCGCTGCCGAAATTGCCAAAGGCTACGGCATTAAAGTCTACACAATCGGCGTCGGCACCAACGGCACTGCCCCCTACCCCCAAGTCGACTACTTCGGCCGTATCTCCTACGCGCCGATGCCTGTCGTCATCGACGAAAATACTCTGCGACAAATAGCCGACAAAACCGGCGGCAAATACTTCCGAGCCGTCGGCAATCGCGTGCTTGAAGAAATATTCCACGAAATCGATGGCCTTGAAAAGAGCGTCCTCGACGTTAAAAACTTCTCTCATACCGAAGACGACTATTTCATCTGGGCACTTATCGCTTGTGGCCTTATCGCTTTAGAAATCTTGCTTCGCAACACTCTACTTCGTACAATCCCCTGATAAACAATAAGAAATGGACTTTGCTCATCCTAAAATATTATATTTTCTACTGCTGATACCGGCATTTATCGGACTGTATTTGCTGGCACGCTTCGCTCGTCGTCGCAAACTGCGCCGATTTGGCAACATAGAGCAGCTTCAACCTCTGATGCCTCACGCCTCACGCTACAAATCAGGCATTAAAATCACACTCGAGCTCATCGCTCTTGCTGCTATGATTGTAGCTTTAGCGCGTCCTCGCGGTGGCGAAAAAGAGTCGGAGCAAGAACATAAAGGTATCGAAGTGATGATAGCATTCGACGTTTCGCGCTCAATGCTGGCCTCGGCCTCCGACGACCAAAACGGCATATCTCGCATCGACCGTGCCAAATTTCTCCTCGACAAACTCATATCGCGCTTAGACAACGACCGCGTCGGCCTGATTGTCTTCGCCGGCAACTCTTATACCCTCTTGCCTATCACTACCGACTTTGTTTCGGCAAGCGTATTCCTCAACGATGTCAACACCAACATGGTCACCACCCAAGGCACCGATATCGGAGCTGCCATCTCTATGGCGCTCAACAGCTTCACCCCGGCCAAAGATGTCAACAAAGCTATTGTGCTGATTACCGACTCTGAAGACCACGAAGCGCAAGCCTCCGAAATGGCCAAAGTTGCAAAAGAAGCCGGCATTCAAGTCGACGTAATTGGCGTCGGCACAACCAAAGGCGCCCCGATACCACTGAATGCAGCTCGTGGCGAGTTCCTTAAAGACGAAAACGGCAACGTTGTGACTACTGCGCTCAACCCCAAATTGGGCGAAGAAATTGCGCAGGCCGGCGGTGGCGTCTACATCAACGGCAGCGCTTCCGACGCCGTCACCAAAGTGACACAACAGCTCGACCAACTGCAAAAAGCCGACCTCGGAACAGTCAAATACAAATCAAGCGCCGAAAAATTCCCCCTGTTTATTTGGATTGCTCTGATTGCTCTGATTGCCGACATATTTATTTTAGAGCGTAAAATCGGATGGCTCGAAAAAATCAACTTCTTCAGCAAAGACTCAAAATGAAACGCATTTCAATAATATTGGCCCTCTTATTTGTTATCGCCGGCATTGCAGCTTCGGCCCAGCAACCACAGCCGACAACAAAAAAAGAGCGCAACTTCATCAAGGCCGGCAACAAAGCCTATGCCGACTCCAACTTCGTGAAAGCTACCGAAGAGTTCTACCGTGCTTACAACATCAACCCCCAAAACGACGTGACCGTCTACAATATCGCCACTTCGCAAATGCAAACCGGCTTTGCCATAAAGCAGGGCAACAAATCGCAATCTGCCGGCAAAGGTGGAGACCAAGCCGAAAAACTCATTTCTAAAGCCGACTCTATCTACAGCGACCTCTACAATCACTCCGCCAATAAGTCGATACGCGAAAAAGCCGCTTACAACTCCGGCAACATCCACTTTCGCAACGAAGACTATCAAGGCAGCATCGAACAATATAAAAACGCGCTGCGTATCAACCCCAACAACGACAATGCTCGCCACAATCTGCGCTTGGCTCAGCTCAAAATAAAAAATCAACAAGATCAAAACAAAAACGATCAAAACGACAAAAATCAAGACAAAGACCAAGACAAGCAAGATCAGCAGCAGCAACAACAGCAAGACCAACAACAACAGCAACAACAGCAGCAGCAACAACAGCAGCAGCAAAACCAAGACAAGCAACAACAGCAGCAACAACAATACAGTTCTCAATCAATCTCTAAAGAGAATGCCGAGCAGATACTCAACGCTATGGAGAATGCCGAACGCGGCACTCGCCAAAAAGTAAAAGCCGGGCAGCAAAATGCTTCTCGCAAAATAGTCACAAAGCCCTGGTAATCACCCTTTTCAAACGCAATTAAAAATCGACGATGAAACGCTTTTATATAATATTACTCCTATTAATCGCGACGGTATCATCGGCCGTCGCTGAAACCACTTTCGTTGTCTACCCTCCTCGCAACGTCGTCGAAGGCTCTGTTTTCAAAGTGGTTTATCGCCTCAACAACGGCGAAGGCAATGCCCTTAAGGCTCCAACCATCAACGGATGCGAACTCCTATACGGCCCTGCAAGCTTCACCCAACAATCAATGCAGATTATCAACGGCGTCACCACATCGAGCTATGCCGTCGACTACACTTATACCTATCGCGCTGAAAAATCGGGTACATTTACCATCCCCGCAGCCAGCATCAGCGTCGACGGCAAAACCTTGCGCACCGAGGCTGTCAACTTCACAGTTCTCCCGGCCGACCGCAAATCAAGTCGCCAATCATCAGGCAATCCAAGCGCCAACATGCCCGACTTCGACTCACAGGCATCCGACAAACCGGTGTCGAAAGACGACATCTTCGTGCGCGTTATCCTCAACAAATCTACCGCCTACGAGCAAGAAGCCGTTGAATGCACCCTCAAACTCTACACCAAATACGAGGCCATAAGCTCATTTGTCCCCACAAAGCCGGCAAGCTTCGACGACTTTTTGATTGATGAAGTCAATCAGCAAGCTCAACTCAACGACGTCGAACACTACAACGGCCAAAACTACCGCACCGCGATACTCAAAAAATGTATCATCTTCCCTCAAAAAACCGGTGTACTCGAAATCAAAACCGGCACATACGACATTACCATCCAGCAACTTGAACGCATCTCCAACGGCTACTTCTACATGACTCGCCCTATCGAGAAAAGCGTAAAGTTGCAATCATATACAGCCAAACTCAACGTAAAACCGCTACCTACAGCCGGCAAACCGGCCTCGTTTAACGGTGCCGTCGGCTCATTCACCTTGAAATCAAATCTCTCGTCACAATCATTGCGCACCAACGAAGCCGCTTCGCTGACCATTTCAGTCAACGGCAACGGCAACATCAAATATCTCAAAGAACCGACAATACAATTCCCCTCCGAGTTTGAGCAATACACTCCCAAACTCGACACCGACACCCATGTAGCCGGAAACACCGTCAAAGGCACCACCACATTTGAATATACATTCGTGCCTCAGACTGTCGGCAAATTCGAAATTCCAGCCACAGAGTTTAGCTACTTCGACCCGGCACAAGGCAAATACATCACTCTCTCAACAACGCCCTACACCATCAATGTTGCCAAAGGCGCCGCAGTTTCGACCGATGTCGAGCAACAAGATATCAAAATCAAAAACACCGACATCCTTCACATCAAACTCGGCGACAAAGACCTCAAGAAAACCCACGAGATGCTTGCCTACCAAACTTGGTATTGGCTGCTCTATCCCCTATTGATTGTCGCATTGGCTGCGCTTATCGTAGCACGACGTCGCAATATCAAACGCAATGCCGACGTAGTTGGCCGCAAGAATGCCCGCGCAGGCAAAGTCGCTAAAAAGCGTCTGTCAACAGCTGCTAAATTTATGAAAGCCAACGACAGCAACGCCTTCTACGATTCAATCCTAAAAGCGCTTTGGGGCTACATCAGCGACAAGCTCGCCATACCGGCTTCGACACTCACTCGCGGCAACGTCGCCGATGAGCTCACCAACTACGGCGCTTCTCAAGAGCTAACCGACAAACTCATCGGCCTGCTTGACGAATGTGAATTGGCCCGATATACCCCACAATCAAGCAACCGTCAGCTCAAAGAGATTTACAACGACTCGTCAGAAGTAATGAATCAAATGGAAGCCATATCCAAAAAGTCATCAGCAATAAAGAAAAGCGCTTTGACACTACTGATACTGCTCTCGTCGGCACTCTCAATATCGGCCCAATCAATCACCGATAAAGCCGACCAAGCCTACAACCTCAAAGACTACCCCAAAGCTGTCAGCCTCTATAATCAGGCATTAAAAGAGCAAGGCTCATCCTCGCTCCTCTACTACAACCTTGGCAACGCCTACTATCGTTGCGACAGCCTCGCTAAAGCCATCATCTGTTACGAACGTTCGCTTAAACTCGACCCCACCAACGACGACGCTCGCACAAACCTACAATTTGTCAACACCAAAATCATCGACACCCCTATCGACACATCGTCCTACTCCACAATGTTTGTCGACAGAGCCATGAAAATGATGTCGCCAAATGCTTGGGCTACAACATCAGTCATATTGTTTGTTATCGTACTCGCTGCCATAGCAGGCTACCTCTTCTCGTCAAACATCAATCTACGTAAATTCTACTTCTTCGGAGGCCTCATATTGCTACTCATCTGGGCTGTGTCAATCGCCATAACCCTGATTGGCTCATCACAATCGACGAGCCACGACACCGCCATCGTCACTGCCACATCCACCCAGCTATCTACAGCGCCATCTACACCTACCGACAACAGCGAGCAAGCATTCTTGCTCCACGAAGGCTCAAAGGTAGCAGTATTAGACTCTGTTGCCACACCGATGGACGAAACCGCAAAAAAGTGGTATGAAGTAAGAGTCGATAACGAACATCGTGCCTGGATCAACGGCGACGACATAGAGATAATTTAATGCCAACCGTTTGTCTGTCATTGTTTTAAAACAAATTTTTGGAATTATTTTTTTGTTCACTCCAAAATAGATGTTATATAACATAAAAAAAATGTTCCTCTTAAATTTGTCTATTAAAAAATAACATCCTAAATTTAGGTCGATGAAAATTTATTAATCTTCATAAAACCTAACGTATCATGACTAAAACAATCACATTCAACGAGCTTCGCCGTCTCAAAGACAGCTTGCCCGACGGCGCAACCCACCAAATTGCCGACAAACTCAACACAACCGTACAAACCGTCCGCAACTATTTTGGTGGGAGCAACTATGAATTTGGCAAAAACTGTGGCGTTCACATCGAACCCGGCCCCGACGGCGGAATCGTAGTTTTGGATGATACTACTATCTACGATATGGCAGTAGAAATTCTTCAAAACGAAGAAGCCAAAAACTAACCCTCTCACACCTTCTCAACTACTGACACTCCTTTAACCAAGCTCCACACTCAACCTCTATGACCGACGACCGACTGATTACCGTCGCAATTCACACCTACGACAAAGCCCTGATGCTCAAAAACCTGCTTGAGAATGAGGGCCTTCAGGTCGTGTTGCACAACGTCAACCTGTCGCAGCCCGTCGTCTCCTCAGGTGTCAGAGTAAGGATTAAAGAAAGTGATTTGCCCTTGGCTCTACGCATCATCGAAAATGCCGAAATCTTCACCCCGGCAACAACCACCGAGCTAACCTCGAGAAAACAAGTATTGGTCCCCGTCGACTTCTCCGACTACTCCCTTCGCGCCGTCATGTTTGCGTTCAACATCGCCCATAAGCATAAGGCCGAAATACTCCTGCTACATTCATTTATCAACCCGGCGGTCACAAAGCGCGTGCAACTGACCGACGCCCTATCTTTTGAACTTACCGAAAGCCAAGAGGTCGAAAACCAAATGATGAAAGCAGCCAAAGAGAATATGGACAAATTTAGCGACGAGATTCGTGGCCACATCAAACAAGGCTCTTTACCCCCCGTATTATTCAAAAGCCAAATCCTCGAAGGAGTTCCCGAAGATGTCATCGTAGAGCAAGCAAAAGCCATTAATCCGCTAATGATTGTAATGGGTACGCGTGGATCCGACCGCAAAGAAGTCGAAATGATTGGCAGCGTCACCGCCGAAGTCCTCGACTCTTGCCGGTATCCCGTCTTCACAATACCCGAATCCGTTACACTCCAACAAATCACCGATGTCGGCAACGTCATCTTCTACGTCAACCTCGACCAAGAAGACATCCTCGCTATGGATGCGCTCCACCGCCTCTTCGCCGACGACTCGCTCAACATCACCCTGGTGCATATACCTACTAAGAAAGAACGCGACGACGCCAACAAAAAAGCAGCCAACAATCTGCTCGATTATTTCCGAAACCTCTATTCCAACTACACCTTCGAACTTGAGCGAATTAGGCCCAACAAAGCATTGGAAGACTTCAAGGAAATAACAGGCCACCACGACGTCAATCTCATCGTCATGGCCAATAAAAAACGCAACGTCTTCGCGCGATTCTTCAACCCAAGTCTTGCCCACAAAATGTTGCTCCATGCCGACATCCCAATGATAGTAATACCTGTATAACCCATCAATACGCGGAAAATCCCTACCCTATCCGGCGCGAATCTCCCCCGAGATTCGCGCTCGCTTTATCTCCACACCTCACCCTCAGCCGTCACCGCCATC
>CAZBBL010000027.1:15998-18418 GCA_964490275.1 uncultured Barnesiella sp. | reverse complement strand
TCGCCCATACGACGCGTGCCGACCAATCCAAAACTGCGACAAGAGTGACATTTTGTCGCATTCTCGCCTCGTTGTTGCCTTATCTTTGCCATCGTAAAACATAAATAATAACATAAATAAATTGATTTGCTGATTTAAAAATTTTATCCTCCTCCACCAGTCGTTGTTTTTGTTGAAGCTTAGTAGGGTATAATCGCCGTATCATTTTTTATGGCGTAAGCTCTGAATGTTTTTGAAATAAATGTTAACTTTGCATGAAAATATAAACTATCATTCCTTTTATGGACCAAATATTACAATCAATGCGCGACATACTGCGCGCCGAGAGTCAGGCCATACTCAATATCCCCGTCACTGACGCTTATTGCAAGGCTGTAGCTCTGATTGTTGAGCATGTACACAACCGCCGGGGCAAGCTCGTCACTTCGGGTATGGGCAAGGCCGGTCAGATTGCTATGAATATCGCCACCACTTTCTCCTCGACCGGCACCCCATCGGTCAACCTCCACCCCTCGGAGGCTCAGCACGGCGACCTGGGCGTGTTGCAGCCCGACGATGTGATGCTCCTTATCTCCAATTCGGGCAAAACCCGTGAGATACTCGAGCTTGTAGCGCTGACTCGCAACCTTTATCCCCAAACTCCTATCATTGTCATTACCGGCAACCCCGACAGCCCTCTGGCTGAGATGGCCGACGTCACTTTGCTGACCGGCAACTCCCCCGAAGTGTGCCCCTTGGGATTGACACCTACTACCTCTACCACTATGATGACCGTCATCGGCGATATACTCGTGGTCAACACCATGCGCGTCACCGGTTTCACTCGCGCCGACTACGCTAAACGCCATCACGGTGGCTATCTGGGCCATATTTCACGTCAGGAAAAATGAGAAAATTTATCATCATCGGTGAGGCCTCGCTTAGCATCGACCTCAATGCTTCAACTCATCGCCCGGCAGCCGGCGGCTTGTTTTTGAATGTCGCTTCTGAGCTTGCTCGCCGTGGCAATAATACACTATTTCTTTCAGAGATAGGCATCGACCCCGTCGGCAATATCATCGCCGACCATCTTACCGGTTGCGGCGTCGACATTTCTTGTTGTGACCGTTTTAGCGAAGGACAATCGCCTATCACCATCGCCCTCGACGGCGCTACAGAGCGCTATGTCAAATGGCCCGAAGGCGAAGGCTTCGACATCGTGTGGCCACGTATCGAAAAAGAAGATATCGTAGTTGTCGGCGGCTATCTGTCGTTAGACGCTCGTGTGCGCCATCGCCTGGCGGCTTTGGTGGCCAACGCCGTCGAACGCAACGCCACGGTGGTCTATATCCCCGACGTTGCCGACTGCCGCATAACGCGTATCACCAAGGTGATGCCTACGGTGTTTGAAAACCTCGAAACAGCCTCGGTCGTTATCACCCTGCCCGACGACCTCAAGGTGCTCTATAGCTACGACGATGCTATGCGCGCCTACAAAGATCACATATCGTTTTATTGCTCGTCGATGGAGGCCATCTCGGCCGGCAACCCCGTCGTGGCTACCGCTTTTGGTCAGGCCCCGACTATCGAGCCTGCCGACACCGTCGTCGATGCTATTGTCAACATCCTACAACTCTTATAATCAACAAATATGTCAACAGCTACCGCCGGAGCCGCTCCCTCCACGCCGCTCCCTTCAACTCCCGACATCCGTGTCGCTATCGTCAAAGCTCAATGGAACAGCCAAGTAACCGACAGCCTCACTAACGGTGCGCTCGATTTGTTTAAATCGCAAAACATCCCCGCCGACAACATCGACGTCTATGAGGTGCCCGGCGCTATCGAGCTGACTTTCGCCGCTTCTCAACTTATCGAATCGTCGCTCTACGACGCCATTATCGTCTTTGGCTGCGTCATACGTGGCGGAACACCCCATTTCGACTACGTTTGCCAATCAGTCACTCAGGGCATCACCTCGCTCAACGCCGATTGTGATATCCCCGTGATCTTCGGCGTGCTCACCGTCGACACCCTCCAAGACGCTCTCGACAGAGCCGGCGGTGCCCTCGGCAACAAAGGCACTGAGGCTGCCGAAGCAGCTATCAAGATGCATCATTTTGCTGAAACGGTCAAAAATCTTTAATCGGGCTCACAGCGGTTAAACTTACGGGGCGACAATGTTGTCTAACATATAAAACAGCACAACCTGCTAAACTATAACAGTCATGAAAATCAAAACTTTACTTCCGACAGCAGCCTGCGCAACGTTGTTGACTTTGACAAGTTGTGGTAATTGGTGGGCTGATACCTCTCTCGGTCCCGACCTCTATATCGACAATAACCCTGCCCCTGTGGTTGCGCCTCAGCCTCAACCCCAGCCTCAGCCCCAACCCCAACCGGGCAACCAGTGGCAAAACAACAATAATCAGCAGCCCAACAAC
>CAZBBL010000027.1:0-15898 GCA_964490275.1 uncultured Barnesiella sp. | reverse complement strand
GCATCGTCGTAGAGTATGCTGTCAACTATCGCGTCGGCGATACGCGGCGTGCAGCTCGACATGCCGACTGCGAAGATTGTCGCGCAGACAATTGCAATGAGTAATTTCTTCGTTTTCATAATAAGTAAGTGTCTTTTTATGGTTTTTATAACTTAGATATTATGAATTGTTGAGAGTTTAAAGCTCAAAATGGCATTTATGTCACATTTTTTGCCCCATAGGGCTATTTTTGGTCTAAAAGTCGGTGAAAGCGAGCGGCAGCAACGAAGCTACCGATTGCAGACGATATATTTCGTTGGCGCCTACCAAAATCACTTCAACCGGTTTGCCGGCGAGGGTCTCGTATTCCAAAAGCGCTTGACGACAAGCGCCACAAGGGGGAATGGGCTGAGCGACCTCATTACCGTCGGTGCCACGAGCCGCGATGGCAATCTTCTCAAATTTGGCGTCGGGGTAGGTGGCTCCGGCATAGTAGCAGGCAGTGCGCTCGGCGCAGGTGCCCGAGGG
The DNA here is from genome assembly GCA_964490275.1 of uncultured Barnesiella sp. Taxonomy (GTDB): domain Bacteria; phylum Bacteroidota; class Bacteroidia; order Bacteroidales; family Muribaculaceae; genus JAGBWK01. Next base: position 15,391 of record CAZBBL010000027.1, on the reverse strand, counting down.
GAAGGCAGCGTTTTCTTGGTTGGCTCCGGCAACGATTTGGCCGTTGCTCAACAATATGGCAGCGCCGACGCTAAATTTGCTATATGGTGCATACGAACGTTGGTTGGCTTGGCGAGCAGTGTCGACCAAACGACGGTCGGCCTCGTTGAGCTCATCGTAGGTGACTACATCGATAGCCACGTTGATAATTTTTTGTTTCATCGTATAGGGATGGGTTAATTTTACAAATTCGGCTCTGAAAGCCACGTTGTAGGGCTCTTTGACGCAAATATAACTCTTTACGAAATAAAAATAAGAAAAGTTGCGATAATTTTTTTTGTGTGTTGGCGGAAAACTATTAATTTTGCAAATCGGAAAATAAACCGTCATCACACAACTATAACCCCAACAAAAAAACGTCAATAACAAATGGCAAAAAACAAAAAGGTCGAAGAGACCCACACATCTATAGACACCTTGAATGACTCGCTCACCGAGATGGGCGCTAAAGTACAGGCCAACAAAAAGCTCATCATCCGCGCTGCTGTGGTTGTTGTAGCTATTGTCGCCGTAGTTCTCATCTACATCTTCGCCATCAACCGCCCCGCTATCAAGGCTGCTGACGAAGCTGCCGGCATCGCCGACCGCGAGCTCATCGTCAATGGCAACGACTCGTTGGCTCTGCAATATTATGCCGCTGCCGCCGAGAAAGGTAAAGACTCAGGCAACCGTGCCAAGCTCCAAGCTGCCATCATTCTCTACAACCAAGGCAAATATGCCGAGGCTCTGCAATATGTTGATGACTACTCTACAAAAGACGAACTGATTGGCGCTGCTTCTTACTCGCTCAAGGGCGACTGCTACGTGCAGCTCGACAAACTCAGTGAAGCTGCCGACGCTTTCAACAAAGCTATCAAGCAATCTGATGACAATGCCTACTATACTCCCTTCTTCATGATTAAACTGGCTCGCGTATATGCAGCTCAAGGCAATCACGCTAAAGAAGCCGAGCTCTACGGCAAAATCGTCGATGAGTATCCCTCATACGTCAACAACGTTAATCCCTCAGTCAAGAAATTGTATCGTCGCGCTCAAATCCAAGCCGGCAAATAATTTCTGACAGAGACCGACTAATCACGATACAACAAAGGGTGTGCCATCGCTATGGTGCACCCTTGACATTTTTCAAAAATGAATCCATTCAACCGCAATCTTAGTCCCGAAGCTCGACTGACCGAATTGAAAGATGCGCCGATAGGCCGACTGCTGTGGCTCTATAGCATACCTGCGATAGTGGGTGTCGTAGTGATGCAACTCTACAATATCGTCGACCGCATATTTATCGGCCAGGGCGTGGGCTCCGACGCTATCGCCGGCTTGGCAATCACGTTTCCCGTGAGCAATATAGCTACGGCATTGGGCATCTTGGTAGGTGCCGGAGCGGCTGCCAGGGTGTCGATAATGCTTGGCAACGGCGACGACCGCTCGGCACGCCACGTGACGGGCAACGCTATGGTATTGCTCGTAGTAAACGGCATAATCTATATCAGCCTGTTTGCGATTTTTATGGACGATATCCTCGCTCTGTTTGGGGCTACCGAGCGCACCATGCCGTATGCTCGCGACATGATGACCTACATACTCCCCGGCTTGTTGCTGACCAATATCACGTTTTCGATGAACAATATCATGCGCGCATCGGGCTTCCCGGTGAAGGCGATGGTGACGATGTTTGTCGGTGCCGGGTGCAACATCATCCTCGACCCGATTTTTATCTACGGTTTTGGCTGGGGTATCAAGGGCGCTGCCATCGCTACCGATATATCGATGGCCGTGTCGGCATTTTTTGTGCTGAGCCATTTCTTTAAGCCGCGTGGCGCTATTTATTTTGCTCGCGGCACATTTCGCCTCAGCCGTGAAATAGTGGTGAGCATCTTCTCGATAGGTGCGGCGCCATGTATCGTCAATGTGGCCGGATGTTTTGTGAATGTGCTAATCAACAATTCGTTGAACCACTATTCGGGCAACGACCCCGGTGCCATATCGTCGGTGAGCGTCTTCGTCACGTCGACATCGCTCACCATAGCCTTTATTATAGGTATATGCCAAGGTATGCAGCCTATCGTCGGCTACAACTACGGTGCCGGCTGCTACAGCCGATTGCGTCGCGCCTTGAGCCTGTCGATAAAGGCGGCGACGGCGGTATGCGTGGTCGGGTTCTTGATGGGGATGTTCATTCCCGAGAAGATGGCTGCGGCTTTCTTGAGCGAGCCTGAGTTGATAGCGAGCACGGGCCACTATCTGCGTATCGCGATGGCTGTTTTCTGGATGGTAGGATTCCAGATTGTGGCTACCAACTTTTTCCAATCAATCGGCAAGGCGGGCAAGTCGATATTCCTGAGCTTGACGCGCCAGGTGTTGTTCTTGATACCGTTGTTGCTGATATTGCCGCGTTTTTGGGGCTTGGATGGCATTTGGGCCTCGTTCCCGGCTTCGGATGCGTTGGCCACAGTGGTCACAGCCGTCATGATTTGGCAGCAGCTGCGCAAGTTTTAGAGTGATTATTTTCGGAAAGCTGATGTAAGGTTGCGCCAGAAAGAGTTGAAAGGCGTCACCAGCGGGCGGAAGTGTTGATTTTCGTCGGGAGCGAATATGCGTAGGCCGTTGTGATGGCATTTGATATCCATTATGTCGTCCATCATCATCGGTTCGCCGTCGATGTGAGCCGGGCCTTGGCTTGTGCGGTAGATGACGGCAGCCGGAGCGCGCAGCGAATGAATCATTGTGTTTTTGTTGATATATCCCGTGAAGAGGTCCATGCCAACCAGGGCGGTGTCGATAGGCGAGCCTTGGTGGATAATGATGATGTCGAGCAAGCCGTCGGTGATAGAAGCGTCGGGTGCGATATAGGCGTTGTTGCCATATTGCGAGGCGTTGCAGCAGGCTACGACAAAGGCTTTCTCGGTGAGGATTTTTCCGTTGGCCGAGATGGTATATGTCTCCGACTTGTATTTGATATATTCGGTAAGGGCGCTTTTGATGTATCTTAGGAGGCCGCGGTGGCTCTGTTTGGCAAAGCTGTGAGAGACGGCTGCATCGAAGCCGACGCCGAAGGTGCAGAAGAAGGGGTTGTTGTTGACGCTGCCATAGTCGGCTTGGATGATGTTGTTGGCGGCGATGATGTCGAGCGAATGTTTTACGTTGACAGGTATTTGCAGGTGTCGAGCCAGGCCGTTGCCGCTGCCCGAGGGTATTATGCCGAGGATTACGTCTGAGCCGCAGAGGGCTTTGGCGGTTTCGTTGACTGTGCCGTCGCCACCGGCGGCGAGGACGGCGCGGTAGCCTTTGTCGACGGCTTCGTGGGCCAGACGGGTGGCATCGCCCCGACAGGTTGTCAGGCGCACGTCGATGTCGTAGTTATCGAGGGCTGAAATGACGTTGTCGGCCAAGCCTTTTTTGTTGCCTGTGCCTGATATGGGGTTGATGACGAGCATCGCTTTAGCGTCGGAGTTCATATCGGTGATGAATTGATATAGATGCAAAATTAAGACATTTGGAATAATTTACCAACAGGTTGATACAATAATATAGGCTTTGACGGCGTTTATTACGATAATGAAAATATATAGAATCGTCATATCAATCCTTGTTGCGGTTGTCGCCGGCTTGGGGCAAAGTGCTCAGGCTCAGACGCTCAACGATAAGCTGATGAATCGCCCGTATGCCGATATGCATTTGTGGCATCTCGGTTTCTCGGTTGGTTTGCACACTCAAAATCTTAGTTTCACTCACAACGGTTATGTCACCGAAGATGGTGAGGCTTGGTTTGTAGAGCAACCTTCATATTCGCCCGGCTTTAGCGTCACCGGTTTGGCCGATTTGAGGTTGAATACCTATTTCAATCTGCGTCTGTCGCCCGGTATGCTCTTCGGCAACAGAGATTTGCGTATGCGCGAGAGCAATAGCGGCTCGGTGTTGCGCCAAAATATTAAGACAGCCTATCTGGTGTTGCCGCTCGATTTGAAGTTTTCGGCGTTGCGCTATCGCAATTCGCGGCCTTATATGACGGCGGGTGTGATGCCGGCGTTTAATCTTACGCGCAAGAGTGGCGACTACCTGCGTCTGAAGTCGACTGATGTATATCTGACCGTAGGCTTTGGATGTGACTTCTATCTGCCTTATTTCAAGCTCAATCCCGAGATAAAATTTTGTTTTGGCTTGACCGATGTGTTGCAGCACGATCGCCCCGACTTGACCGACGACCCCGATAAGCTCAAGATAGGGCAGTCGCTGACCAAAGCAGCCTCGACTATGCTGATACTGTCGTTTTATTTTGAGTAGAGACCCTACGTTGCCCGACAATGATGAAATTGATTGATAAGATATTAAAAACGATTTGCTTGGTAGCGGTGTCGGTAGCTGTTGTGCCGTCGGCTACGGCCCAGAGCGATGCACAGTTTTCACAATATTATGCCGTGAAAAACTATTACAACCCGGCTGCAATCGGCACGAGCGACCAACTCAATGTGGTGGCCGGCGGTCGTTTGCAATGGGTCGGTATCGACAATGCGCCTACATCGTTTGCGGCTACGGCCGAGATGCCGTTTAAGTTTCTCAACAAGCGTTTCGGCGTAGGCTTGCTGATGCAACAAGAGAGCCTCGGCTTGTATAAAAACATGACGTTGGGTTTGCAACTCGGCTACAAAATAAAGCTCTTCAAAGGAGAGTTGACGGCAGCCGCCCAAATTGGTTTTATCGACCAAACATTCAAAGGCTCAGAAGTTTATATCCCCGACGATGACGACTATCATCAAAGCTCAGACGATGCCATACCGCAACAAGACTTGACGGGCAACGCTCTGGATGTCGGTGTCGGCGTCTACTACAAGCGCTCTAATTGGTGGGCCGGGGTGTCGTGCACCCATGTCAACCAGCCCTCGGTAAGCTTCAGTTCGGACAGCTCAACATCGTCGAGCTCTGAAGTAGAAAAAAACTATGAGTTTCAGGTAGGTCGCGTCTTATATTTTATGACCGGATGCAATATTCCGATTAAAAATACGTTATTTGAAGTGATGCCATCGGTGTTGTTTAAGACCGATTTCACGACCTACACCGGCGAAGCAACGGCGCGATTGCGCTACAATAAGTTGCTGCTTGCGGGTGTCGGCTACCGCTATAAAGATGCCTTGACGGTGTCGTTGGGAGCCGAGATAAAAGGGTTTTACATAGGCTATGCCTACGACTATCCGATGTCGGAAATCGCCAAAGCATCGTCGGGCAGCCACGAAATCTTCTTGGGATATACGCTCAAGCTCGATTTCTCTGATAAGAATAAAAACAAACACAAGAGTATACGCATAATGTAATATGAAAAAGAACTCTCTTTATATCATGCCTTTAGCCGTGGCTTCGGTGTTAGCAGTAGCATCGTGCGCCACCGGTTCGCGCAATTCCTCGGGCGGCGAAGTGACCGGCGTCGGTGGCATTTCGTGGAGCGAACCAACCCCCTACGGAATGGTTTTGGTGTCGCGTGGCTCGATGGAAGTCGGTCCGCAGCAGGCCGATAGCGCGTGGAATCTCGCAGCCGGTGCTCGCGGCATCTCTGTCGACGGCTTTTGGATGGATGAAACCGAAATAACCAACTCAAAATACAAACAATTTGTATTCTGGGTGCGCGACTCTATCATCCGCGAGCGCTTGGCCGACCCCGCCTATGGCGGCAACGAGGCTTTCAAGATTGAGGAGGATAAGGATGGCAACCCCATCACGCCTCACCTCAATTGGAACAAAGCCATACCTTGGCGCAATGCCAACGAGGACGAGCAGCGTGCTATCGAGAGCGTATACCGCACAAATCCTATCACCGGTCAACGCGAACTCGACCCCGAGCAGCTCAACTATCGCTATGAAGTCTACAACCACACCGAGGCTGCCAAACGCAAAAACCGCCTCGACCCGCGTCGTAGAGAATATAATACCGACCGTCCGGTGCCTACCGATGTGCCTATCATCACTAAAGACACCGCCTTTATCAACGACGAGGGCGAGATAGTGCGTCGCACGATTACTCGTGGTCTTACCGGCGACTTCGACTTTGTCAACACATATATTGTCAACGTCTATCCCGACACTACCGCTTGGATTAACGACTTCAACAATGCCTACAACGAGCCTTACGTGCGTATGTACTTCTCTCACGGTGGCTACAACGAATATCCCGTGGTAGGTGTAAGTTGGGAACAAGCCAATGCGTTCTGCAACTGGCGTACCGACTTCTTGCGCCGCTCATTGGGCCGCGAAGGCGTCTACGTAGAGCCCTACCGCTTGCCAACCGAGGCCGAATGGGAATACGCAGCACGTGCCGGCGTCAACGAAAACAAATATCCTTGGGAAGGCGACATACCTATGAGCGAAGACAAAGGTTGCTTCTATGCCAACTTCAAGCCCCAAGACGGCAACTACGTCAAGGACGGACAACTGATAACGTCGCGAGTGGGCACGTATGCGCCCAACGACTTCGGTCTCTACGATATGGCAGGTAACGTCAGCGAATGGACCTCGACGGCCTTCACCGAGAGCGTTTCGAAGCTCACCAACGACCTCAACCCCGAATATCGCTATGATGCTGCTCTGGAAGACCCCTACCGCATGAAGCGCAAAATAGTGCGCGGCGGTTCGTGGAAGGATGTAGCTCACAATATCCGTAGTGATATACGCATGTGGGAATATCAAAACGAGCAACGCTCATATATCGGATTCCGTTGTGTGCGCACACAAATAGGCTTTGCCAAAGGTAACAAGCTCAAAAAGTAATCATCAACCTCGACAATAATCTTCCATCATGGGAAAAGTCAAAAGATATAAAAACCGCATCAGCCGTTTCCTCTCGAGCGATGCCGGACAACGCTTCTTTAATTTCGCCTACTCAATAGGTGCCGCAGTCGTCATCTGGGGTGCCTTGTTCAAAATACTTCACCTGCCCGGTGGCAACGCCCTGTTGTCGTTGGGTATGGGTACGGAGGTCTTGATGTTTATCCTCTCGGCCTTCGACCGTCCGCCACGTGAATACCACTGGGAGGAAGTGTTCCCCGTGTTTGACCGCGACAGCGAAGATCACCAAGAGGGCGACGCCGAGGCCGAAGCTACCGACGCCGAGGCTCAACCTCAAATACCAGGCATGGCTCCTTCGGGCCCGACAACCGTTATCATCGGTGGCGGCGGTGGCGGTGGCACAATTGTTGCCTCAGGCTCTGCATCGTCGGCTCAGGCTACGGCTTCGGAGGGTGGCGTTGTCTATCCGGCAGTGTCGGCTTCGCAAGCTCGCGCTGCTGCCGGCATCCCATCAGATATCGCCCTCAGCGCCGAAGATACCCACACCCTCAGCGAAAGCATCGCCAAGATGGCTGCCGCTGCCGATCAGCTCTCGCGCATGGCCGAACTGACATCGGCTACTCAGCAATATCTCGACCAAATGGCTTCGATAGCTACCGAGATGGACCATCTGCGTGCCACTACCGCTCAGCTCAATCAGGTGTCGGACGTATTGCTCGAATCTTATCGTGCCATCACCGAAAACTCCGAGAACATCACTCGCAGCTCTAAGGGCTACGTCGAGCAGATGCAAGACCTCAACCGCAATATCGGTGGCCTGAACACCATCTACGAGATACAGCTCAAAAGCGTATCGTCGCAAATCGACTCTATCGACCGTGTCAACCGTGGCATCAAAGATATCCGCGATATGTATGAGAAGAGTTCAAACCAAAGCACTCGCTACGTCGAGGAGACCGAGAAGATGGCTCGCAATATGCAACAACTCAATGCCGTCTACGAAAAGATGCTCAAGGCTATGACCGTCAATATGTATCGCCCCGTAATACCCGACCTCGGCAACGACGACAACGCTTAATATCTCAACCCCATAAACCCACCCGACTTTAAACCCTCAATATGGGAACCTCAAATACCAGGCTTTCACCGCGCCAAAAGATGATCAACCTTATGTATATCGTCTTGATGGCTATGCTTGCGCTCAACGTTTCAAGCGATGTGCTCAACGGCTTCACTCAAGTGAAGGACGGCTTGTCGTACACCAACGAAAACATCGAGCAGCGCAACCAAGCTATCATTAGCGCGCTATCGGCCTTCTCTGAACAAAACCCCGAAAAGGGCCTCACATGGCTCAATAAAGGTCTCGACGTGCGTCGCGTCACGGCCGAGCTTTATGCGCTTGTCGACACTCTCAAACTCCAAATCGTCAAGAAAGCCGACGGCGAGCAAGCCAATATCGACGACATCGTCAACCGCGAAAACCTCGACGCAGCGTCGGAGGTGATGCTCAATCCCTCTACTCGACGCGGCAAAGCGTTGCGCTTGCGAGTCGACAACTATCGCGACTATATCTGTGGCATCATCGGCGACTCGGTGAAAAGCGCCACCGTCAAGAAAGCTCTCTCGACAGCCTCGGTGCAACGTCGCGGCGAGCTCGCTCCCGTCAGCTGGGAGGAATATAAGTTTGAAAACCAACCCGTAGTAGCGGCCGTAGCGCTGTTGACCAAGCTGCAAAACGATATAAAGTTTGCCGAAGGTGAAGCGTTGGCTACGCTCTATTCCAATATCGACGCAGGCGATGTGCGCGTCAACGAGCTCAACGCCTTCGTTATCCCCAACTCGCGCTTCGTCATGCGCGGTGGCAAATATCAAGCCAATATCGTCTTGGCCGCTGTCGACACTACGGCACGTCCGGCTGTCTATGTCAACGGTAAACGCCTTGGCAACGATCGCGGATTGTTTGAATTGGTAGCCGGCGCTACCGGTCAATTCAGCTACAACGGCTATATCGAAGTGCCTCACGGCGACGGCACTACCACACGCCACGATTTCACATCGTCGTACACCGTTATCGAGCCTACGGCCACCGTCTCGGCTACAATGATGAATGTGCTCTATGCCGGTATCGACAACCCGATAAGCATCTCAGTGCCCGGCGTCGACAACACAGGCGTCAGTGCTTCGATGACCAACGGCACTCTGTCGCGCAGCGGCGACCACTGGGTGGCACGTCCGTCGAAAGTAGGGCAGGAGGCTGTAGTCACCGTCATTGCCGATATGGATGGTCGCAAGATGGATGTGGCCTCAACAAAATTCCGTGTGCGCAAGCTGCCCGATCCTACGCCGTTCATCGCCTACAAAGATGGTCAGGGTAACACCGACCGCTATCGTGGCGGTGGCCGAGGCATCTCCAAGGCTACGTTGCTTGCAGCTCCCGGTATCGAGGCTGCTATCGACGACGATTTGCTCAACATCTCGTTTAAAGTGCTCGGTTTCGAAACCGTCTTCTTCGACTCGATGGGCAACGCTATGCCCGAAGTCTCTGACGGCGCTTCGTTCTCGTCGCGCCAACGTCAAGCCATACAACGTCTGAACCGCGGCAAACGCTTCTATATCTCACGTGTGCGCGCAATAGGTCCCGACGGCATCACCCGCGACTTGTCGCCAATCGAGGTGCTCATCAACTAACGGCAAACCATCTCTCTCACTATCAAAAGATAACAACAACAAACTTACAATAATGAACATCGTCAGAAAATATATTCTCGTAGCGGCAGCTATCGTAGCGCTCGGCAGCAGCGCCATGGCTCAAGACGCATCGCAGAGCTCAACCGTGCGCCGTCGCAGCGGCAATGAGCGCGATAGCAAATCTTCTTCGCAGCCCGGCGTCACTCAGCGCATGGAGTCGTTCTATCAGAATGCCGACGGCAGCGACGCCAATCTGCAATGGATGAAGGTCATCTATCGCTCATTGGACTTGCAAAAGCCCAAAAACGCTGCTCTGTATTATCCCGAAGACCTCGTCGACGGACAGGAAAACCTCTTCCGCATGATACTGCGTCTGCTGGCTTCAAACCGCATTGCTGCCTATGAATATCTCGACGGTCGCGAAATCTTCAACGACCAATATCGCTTGAATGTGCGCGATATGCTACAGCGCTTCTATATCCCCTATACCGAGGCTAAAGGCTCAACAGAGAAAAATCCTCAATTTACCATCGACGAAAGCGATGTGCCTACCAACGAGGTGCTCTCTTATTACATCCTCGAGCGCTGGGAGTTTGACACCCGCAGCAACAAGATGAAAACGCTGGTCGACGCTATTTGCCCCGTGCTCCATCGCTCGGGCGACTTTGGCGGCGAGGCTGTGCGCTATCCGATGTTTTGGGTAAAGCTCGAAAGCTTGCGTCCCTATATGGCTCAGCAATCAATCTTTGTCGACGACGACAACAACTTGGCTCGCTATACTCTCGACGATTTCTTTGCTATGAACATGTATGAGGGCGAAATCTACAAGACTCGCAACCTCCAAAACAAGTCGATGATGCAGCTCTATCCCGACCCCGACGATATGAAGCACGCTCAAGACAGCATACAACACCGCCTCGACACCTATGGCGGCAATATGTGGGTGCCCTCGCGCGAAGAGGTGATTGCCGCCCGTGAAGCTCGCGAAGCTGTTGCTGCCGGCGACAGCGTGGTCATCAAAGACCGCGACGCAGCTGCCAAACCGGCCAAAGCTACTCGCTCGTCGCGCTCGGCAAAACAAAAGAAGGCAAAAGAGCCCAAGCAGGCTAAAGTGTCAAGTTCAAGTGCGGCCGTGCGCTCGGTTCGTCGCCATAAATAATCGCAGGGTTTAAACCCACGAATGCAAACATATCAAAAGGCTCTGCTCATAGCGGGGCCTTTTGTGCAAAAGGTTAAGACCGTGTTAAAACATACTACTTTAGGAAACTTTTACTAAATTTGCAGAGAATATAAAGCAAAATATCAATTATGCCTAAGATTTACGGAGCTGTGACGATTGACGCTGAGCGTTGTAAGGGCTGCGACTTGTGTGTCGTAGCGTGCCCCACAAAGACGCTCTCCCTCCAATCAAAAGAGGTCAACGACCGCGGCTATCACTATGCTTACATGTCAAACCCAACCGCCTGCATTGGCTGCACGGCCTGTGCCACAGTTTGCCCCGATGCTTGCATCGAGGTCTACAAGGTAGTAGAAAAATAACCCCCGACGGCGGATCAATTATAAATCGTAAACTCAATGAACGAAGAAATAAGGTTGATGAAGGGTAACGAAGCTATCGCCCACGCTGCAATTCGCTACGGCGTCGACGGCTTCTTTGGCTATCCAATCACCCCTCAATCAGAAATTCTCGAAACCCTTGAAGCTGAGATGCCTTGGGAAACTACCGGAATGGTAGTGTTGCAGGCCGAGAGTGAAATCTCCTCAATCAACATGGTCTATGGCGGCGCTGCTACGGGCAAAGCCGTGATGACATCTTCATCAAGCCCCGGCGTCTCGCTGATGCAAGAGGGCATCTCTTATTTGGCGGCCTCAGAGCTGCCGGCGCTGGTGGTCAACGTAATGCGTGGCGGCCCCGGCCTGGGTACAATCCACCCCTCGCAGTCAGACTATTTCCAGGCTACCAAAGGTGGCGGTCACGGCGACTACCATCTGATAGTTTTGGCCCCGTCGACCGTGCAAGAGATGGCCGATTTTGTTGGCCTCGGCTTTGATTTGGCCTTTAAATATCGCACTCCCGCGATGATTCTTGCCGACGGTATCGTAGGGCAGATGATGGAGAAGGTAGTGCTCCCCGAGCAACGCCCGCGTCGCACCGCTGAGCAGATACGTCAGCAATGCCCCTGGGCTCTCACCGGCAAAACCTCCGATCGTAAACGCAATATCATCACCTCGCTCGAGCTCGACTCGGCAGTGATGGAAAAAAACAATGAGCGTTTTCAACGCACCTATGCCGAGATTTGCCGCAACGAAGTGCGTTGCGAAACTCTCTACACCGACGATGCCGACTATCTGATTGTAGCCTTCGGTTCGGTGGCCCGCATCTGTTTGAAATCAATCGAAGAGGCACGCAAAAACGGTCTCAAGATAGGTCTGATACGCCCCATAACCCTTTGGCCCTTCCCCTATGAAATAATAGCCAAGGCAGCAGCCAATGTCAAAGGTGTTTTGACGGTAGAGCTCAACGCCGGCCAAATGATAGAGGATGTGCGCTTGGCTGTCGGCAACAATGTGCCCGTGGCCCATTTCGGACGTATGGGTGGCATCGTTCCCAATCCCCAAGAGGTGCTCAATGCCTTCAATAAAGAATTTCTTGCAAAGGAGTAAACGATAATGGAACTTAATCAGATAATCGACCCTGCCAACCGCGTTTACGCTCGTCCGGCGTTGCTCGACGACCGCAATATGCACTATTGCCCCGGTTGTAGCCACGGAGTCGTCCACAAAATCATAGCCGAGTTGGTTGAAGAGCTTGGCATCCAAGACAATATCATCGGTGTGGCCCCGGTAGGCTGTGCCGTCTTTGCCTACAATTATGTCGATATCGACTGGGTTGAAGCAGCCCACGGTCGCGCTCCGGCATTGGCTACGGCTATCAAGCGTCTCAATCCCGAGAAAGCCGTGTTTACCTATCAAGGCGACGGCGACTTGGCCGCTATTGGTACGGCTGAAACAATTCATGCCGCAACCCGTGGCGAAAATATCGCTATCATCTTTATCAACAACGCTATCTATGGCATGACCGGTGGACAGATGGCTCCGACTACTTTGGAGGGCCAAAAAACAGCCACCACACCCTATGGCCGTCGCATCGACCTGAACGGTTATCCGCTGAAGATGTCAAACATCTTGGCTCAGCTCGACGGCACATGTTTTGTCACGCGTCAGGCAGTCCACACACCCGCTGCCGTGCGCAAAACCAAAGCCGCCATCAAAGAGGCGTTGCTCAACTCGCTCAACCGTCGCGGCACGTCGGTTGTAGAGGTTGTCAGCACTTGCAATTCGGGTTGGAAAATGAGTCCGGTTGCCGCCAACCAATGGATGGCCGACAATATGTTCCCCTACTACCCGCTGGGCGACATTAAAAACACTGTCAAAAACCAAGACAAATGAAAGAAGAAATCGTTATAGCCGGTTTCGGCGGTCAAGGCGTCCTGTCGATGGGCAAAATCTTGGCTTACGCAGCTTTGATGGACAATCTCGAAGTCACTTGGATGCCATCCTACGGCCCCGAGCAACGTGGCGGCACAGCCAACGTCACCGTCATTCTCAGCGACGACCGTATCAGTTCGCCTATCGTCGACACCTACGACACTGCCGTCATTCTCAATCAACAGAGCCTCGACAAGTTTGAAAGCCATATCAAACCGGGCGGACTGCTAATCTACGACCCCTACGGCATCCACCACGCGCCGTCGCGCACCGATATCAATATCGTCGCAGTCAACGCTATGGATGCTACAATAGCTTTGGGCAACCCCAAGGGCTACAATATGATTTTGCTTGGCGCACTGCTCAAACTCAAACCTATGGTATCGCTCGACGATGTGCTCCGCGGTTTGAAGAAGGCTCTGCCCGAACGTCACCACCACTTGATTCCTGCCAACGAGAAAGCTATCCTCACCGGCATGGAGCTCGTCAAATAACCCCTGCTTATGTAGCGACGCACGCACCCTCGGCGTGATGCGCGCTATGACATACACAACGGCGTCGTAAGGCGCCGCTTTTTTATAAAACCACCCACTTACACTCCACATCAATAACAGACGATGAAAGAATTTTTCAGAATATTACGCCGCTTCGTACCTCCCTATAAGAAGTATCTCGCGCTCAACATTCTCTTTAATATCCTTGCAGCGTTTCTAACACTGTTTTCGTTTGCAATCGTTATCCCTATTCTGGAGATGCTATTCCAGGTGAAGGAGGTCAGCTACGACTATATGACGCTGGCCGACGGGTCGCTGAAAGATGTGGTGGTCAACAATTTCTATTATTATATCCAACTGGCGCTCCAGGAGTTTGGCCAATCGACAACGTTGGCGCTGTTGGCAGCCGCTTTGGTAGTGATGACGCTGCTTAAAACCGGTGTCACTTATCTCAGTGCCTACTTTATCATACCGATGCGCTCGGGTATCGTGCGCGATATTCGCAATTTTATGTACGATAAAATCGTGCGTTTGCCGATATCGTTTTTCACATCAGAGCGCAAGGGCGATGTCATGGCCCGCATGAGTGGCGACGTGGCCGAGATTGAAAATTCAATCATGTCGTCGCTCGATATGTTTTTCAAGAACCCGATAATGATTATCGTCTGCTTGGTGATGATGTGCCTTATCAGTTGGCAGCTGACGCTGTTTGTGTTTGTGCTGCTGCCTATAGCCGGCACCATCATGGGCAAGGTGGGCAAGAAGCTCAAACGCAAGTCGCTTGAAAGCCAAAACCAATGGGGTACGTTGATGTCTAACATCGAGGAGACGCTCGGCGGATTGCGTATCATCAAGGCTTTCAACGCCGAAGAGAAGGTGCGTGAGCGCTTCCGTCGCGAGAATCAAGTATTTTATCATCTGAGCAATAAAGTGGCGCGTCGTCAATCGCTGGCCCATCCTATGAGCGAGTTTCTCGGCACTACGGCCATAGCCATCGTGCTGTGGTTTGGCGGTTCGTTGATTCTTAGCGGAGCGTCGTCGATGAATGCGGCCTCGTTTATCTACTACCTCGTAATCTTCTACAACATCATCAATCCCGCCAAAGAGCTGTCAAAGGCTGTCTATGCCATCCAAAAAGGTCTCGCCTCGATGGAGCGTGTCGATAAGATTCTCAATGCCGACAATCCCATTAAAGACCCTGCAAATCCGGTGAAAATACCTTCGCTCAAGGGCAATGTCAGCTATCGCAATGTGTCGTTTAGCTACGGCACTCACGAGGTGATTCACGATATCAATCTCGATATTCCCGCGGGCGCTACTGTCGCCTTGGTGGGCCAATCAGGTTCGGGAAAATCTACCTTGGCCGATTTGTTGCCGCGATTTTATGATGTAAATGCCGGCTCAATCACCGTCGACGGCGTAGATGTGCGCGATATGCGCGTCTACGACCTACGTTCATATATGGGCAACGTCAACCAAGAGGCCATCCTCTTCAACGACACTATCTACAACAACATTGCTTTCGGCGTCGAAAATGCCACTATGGAGCAGGTCGTTGAAGCCGCTAAAATCGCCAATGCCCACGAGTTTATCGTCGAAACCGAAGATGGCTACAATACCAACATCGGCGACCGCGGTTGCCGCCTCTCAGGCGGTCAGCGCCAACGCCTTTCGATAGCGCGTGCCATCCTCAAAAATCCGCCGATGCTCATCCTCGACGAGGCTACTTCGGCTCTCGACTCAGAGAGCGAGAAGGTAGTGCAAGAGGCGCTCGACCGCTTGATGAAAGACCGTACGACGCTGGTTATCGCTCACCGTCTGTCGACAATCTGCAATGCCGATATGATTTGCGTGCTCCATGAGGGTCGCATCGTAGAGCGTGGCACCCACAGCGAGCTCATCGCTCTCGA
>CAZBBL010000026.1:0-18605 GCA_964490275.1 uncultured Barnesiella sp. | reverse complement strand
ATGAAACAACTAATAGAGACATACAAGTAGGTGTTATATTCGTATTGGCATTATTTCCTAATCTGTAAAATCACAACGGCGTTAGCGATATGTTGAACAAGGATTACGATGAGTTTGGATGTAGTATAGCTGATACATAGTTATCAGTCTACATCTTAAGGCGGCTAAGAAATGTAAATGGGCGCTTCATAAACAAGTCCTCAAACGAGTTCGGCGTGATTGCCCAATTGTTTCAGATGATTGATTGTCATCGACATTCACAGGGTCTGCTGCACAATGGCGGGAGGCTTGGGTATCACCAACCGCGGGAATAATCTGCCGATTGTCTTACGGCAAAAACTTTTGCGGGGCTGGGAGCGTTATGATGTAAACTTTTTCTTAAAATCCTCTCTCTATGAAAAAAGCAACTATACTGTTTGCTCTACTGATTAGTAGCACAGTAACATTCGCACAGAAGGTAAACAAAAATGAGTTGAAACAACTGCAATCGTTTCTGACTCAACCGGCAGAACGCGAGGCAACAAACGCTCAAGCCTTGAAGATTACCGATTTAAATCAGCCCGCCACATGGGAAGGTGTGACAATCGCCGACGGCCACATTACCAAAATAGAGTGGAAAGGGAAGAAGCTCGCCGGCGATTTAAATCTATCAGGGTTTACGGCTTTGGAAAAGGTCGATTTGTCGCGCAACGCGCTGACGTCGCTCTCTATTGACAACAATCCGGCGCTGACTGAACTGAACGCTTCGCGCAACAAGTTGTCGGAATTCACGATTAACGCTGCGCCGGCGTTGAAAACGCTCTATGTCTACCGCAATCGACTGACGAATCTCAATGTCAGCCAAACGCCGGTACTGAAAACGCTCAACTGTTCCAACAATCTGTTTGTCGAACTAAGCGTTGCCAATTCAACGTCGTTGACAACTCTCAACTGCCAAGGATGCCACTTGGAGAATTTGAATGTCAGTGGCTGTACGGCTCTGAAAAATCTCTATTGTGGCTACAATAAACTTACGTCGCTGACGCTCGCCGGAGTCGAAAATTTAGCAAACCTCAATGTCGACGACAATGAGATAAGCAATATGCTCATTGCCAATCTACCAACGCTGAGCACATTGGTTTGCAGCGACAACAATATGACCAATCTTGTAGTCAACAATTGCAATGCACTGCTCGATTTGGTGTGCTCCTACAATGATTTGACAAGCCTGACGGTGGAGCAGTGCCCCAATTTGCTCTTTGTCGATTGCTCCTACAACGATTTGACATCGCTCGATTTGTCTAATCAAACATTTTTGCAGCGTCTGCTTTGCAACAACAATCAGCTCAGTATGCTCGACGTATCGTTTGACTCATCGCTGGCTTACATCAATTGCCGATTTAATATGATTACAGATTTCCGCACAATTGGCTGTACGAGTCTACGAATGGTAGCTTGCCAATGGAATTACTAAACACTCATAAACTCCCAACTGAGGCCTTCCATCATTGACGAGGGGAGGCCTCGTTGTTGATAATCCGGAAAAAATCCGTATCTTTGCGTGTTTAAAAGCCACACGAATGAAAAATATCCGTAACTTCTGCATCATAGCTCACATCGACCACGGCAAAAGCACTCTTGCCGACCGTCTGCTCGAATATACCCACACCATCGCCCAAAAGGACCTGCAAGCACAGGTGCTCGACGATATGGATCTCGAGCGCGAACGTGGTATCACAATCAAAAGCCACGCTATACAGATGGAGTATGTGCTCAACGGAGAAAAATATATTCTCAACTTGATTGACACTCCTGGACACGTCGATTTTTCATACGAAGTGTCGCGCTCTATCGCTGCTTGCGAAGGTGCATTGCTGATTGTCGATGCCTCTCAAGGCATTCAGGCTCAGACAATTTCAAACCTATACATGGCTATCGACAACGACCTGGAAATTATACCGGTAATCAACAAAGTAGACCTCGACAGCGCTAAGCCAGAGGAGGTTGAAGACCAGATTGTTGACCTGCTCGGATGTGGCCGCGACGAGATAATACGCGCCAGTGGCAAAACCGGCATCGGCGTTCCCGAGATTCTCGAGGCAATCATACAACGCATACCGGCACCGGCCGGCGACCCCGAAGCTCCGCTGCAGGCGTTGATTTTCGACTCTGTGTTCAATCCCTTCCGTGGCATCATCGCATACTTTAAGATTGAAAACGGCACAATTCGCAAAGGCGACTTTGTTAAGTTTGTGGCCACAGGCAAAGAATATGATGCCGACGAAATCGGAGTACTCAAGCTCGATTTATCGCCACGCGATGAGCTTTCGGCCGGCAATGTAGGCTATATTATTTCAGGCATTAAGACTTCAAAAGAGGTAAAAGTAGGCGACACTATTACACATGTCGCCACGCCATGCGACGCTGCCATCGACGGTTTTGAAGAGGTAAAACCCATGGTGTTTGCCGGCGTTTATCCTATCGAAACCGAAGATTTTGAAAACTTGCGTGCTTCGCTCGAAAAGCTTCAACTCAACGACGCATCCTTGACGTTTCAGCCCGAATCGTCGGCTGCCTTAGGCTTTGGCTTCCGCTGCGGATTTTTGGGATTGCTACACATGGAGATTATCCAAGAGCGCTTGGGACGCGAGTTTGACATGGATGTAATTACAACCGTGCCCAACGTTTCGTATAAGGTTTACGACAAGAAGGGCGCTGTCACCGAAGTACACAATCCATCAGGATTACCTGAGCTAACGCTGATTGACCATATCGAAGAGCCATATATACGCGCTTCGATAATCACAGCCGCCGAATATATCGGCCCGATAATGACACTCTGCCTCGGCAAACGCGGCGAACTCATTAAACAAGAATATATTTCAGGCAACCGTATTGAGCTGACTTTTGATATGCCGTTGGGCGAAATCGTCATCGACTTCTACGACAAGCTCAAGAGCATCTCTAAAGGATATGCCTCGTTTGACTATCACATACAAGACTTCCGCGAATCAAAACTCATCAAGCTCGACATATTGCTCAACGGCGAAAGCGTCGACGCGCTGTCGACTCTGACCCACGTTGACAACGCCGTCACCTTTGGTCGCAAGATGTGTGAGAAACTCAAGGAACTCATTCCACGCCAGCAATTCGACATCGCCATTCAAGCAGCAATAGGTGCAAAAATTATCGCTCGCGAAACTATCAAAGCCGTTCGCAAAGACGTCACAGCGAAATGTTACGGCGGTGACATCTCACGTAAACGCAAACTGTTGGAAAAACAGAAAAAAGGTAAAAAAAGAATGAAACAAATCGGTTCGGTTGAAGTGCCACAAAAAGCATTCTTGGCCGTACTGAAGCTTGACTAAAAAACGTAATGATAACAAAACTCACTGAAAAGACCGAGGCATTTGGCCGCACGGTATTCTTTTCTGCGCGCCAAGCTATCAGACACCACGCTTCGGGCGGTAATGTGCTGATAGCGGCAACACTACTGGCGCTAATCGTTGCCAATATTCCCGCAATCAACGGCCATTATTTCGAATTTTGGGAACAAGAGATTCGCCTACAAATAGGCAATTTCAACATATTCAGCCACAACGGCCACGCAATGACGCTGCTACAGTTTATCAACGACGCGCTCATGGCGATATTTTTCTTCAGCATCGGATTGGAGATAAAGCGCGAAGTGCTCGTCGGAGAGTTGTCGTCGATACGCCAAGCTTTGCTCCCGATAATCGGGGCAATCGGCGGTATGGCAGTCCCGGTAGTAATATTCTTAACAATGAGCCAAGGCACTGACTATAGCGGTGGCGCAGCCATCCCTATGGCAACCGACATAGCATTTTCTCTCGGCGTGCTCGGCATGCTTGGCCAAAGAGTGCCTATCTCGCTTAAGATATTCTTGACTACACTGGCAGTAGTCGACGATATCGGCGGCATCATCGTTATCGCCGTATTTTATTCGTCTGACATCGACCCGATGCTGTTGGTATATGCAGCAGCGTTGCTCGGAGTATTGCTTCTCGGATCGTGGCTCAGCATCAAGAGCAAAATGTTTTATCTTGGCATCGGAGGCGTAATCTGGTTTTTGTTTCTCAACTCGGGCATTCACCCAACGATTGCAGGGGTGTTGGTTGCATTCTGCGTGCCTGCAACGCCGGTATTTGCCCCGAAAAAATACATCAAGATTATTCGTAAGTCAATCAACCACTTCCGCGCCGAAGACGACGAGACACTCAATGCCAAAACCATTCTAAACCGACAACAACTCGACTGGCTCAAACAGGTAGAGTCAGCGTCAGACAAAGTTATTTCGCCTTTGCAAGATATGGAAGACACACTCCATCCATTTGTCAACTATGTCATAATACCACTATTTGCTTTTGCCAATGCGGGCATATTCCTTTTGGATATGGATCCGGTAAGCATCTTCCAAGGCATCAGCTTGGCCGTGATATGTGGCTTGGTAATCGGCAAAATGGTGGGCATATTTGTATTCTCATGGCTCGCCATCAAACTCAAAATGGCCCCCATGCCCGACAACTCGACATGGAAAATGCTTGGCGCTATATCGATGCTCGGCGGCATTGGCTTTACAGTTTCGCTCTTTATCGCAAATCTATCGTTTGGTACAGGCTCGGAACACGACAACTACCTGCTTAATCACGCCAAACTCGGTATCGTTGTCGGCTCTCTGCTGTCAGGCATACTTGGATATATCGCACTGCGCTGCACATTACCAAAGCACGCCCAACCGATAGAAATCGAAGAATAAAGATTTTTCAAAAAAATTCAGATAGTCGCCGAGATTTTTTAGTTAATCACGGCGACTTTTTTATAGTCAAAAGCCGACAAAATTAGGTCAAATAGCGACCTATTAGGGAGAAAATGACAAAAACCTTAACAAAATAGACAAAAGTCTTGCGTATTTCACATTTTTATGTTAATTTTGGCACATGATGTTAACAGAATAGTTTATCTAAAAAGTGAATTTTAAATAAACTAAGTTACATTAAGATTGTTAATATTATAAAAGTTACTTAAAGCCACATAGATAAGCACAATGAAGAAATCAACGATATGGTTGCTTACAATATTGATGGCACTGACCTTTGTCGGATTGCTCTACATCGAAATCATGTATATGGACGACATGGTGAAGATGCGCAACGACCAATTCGCCGAAAGCGTTAAGCGCAGTCTCAACGCTGTCACCAACTATCTTGAGCAAGACGAAACCAAATTTTATCTCGAAGACAACGTCAACGAGATAGAAGCCTCATCGCTATATTCTCAATATTCCGACGGACAACCACCACATCTCGGCGGCCTTAGATATTCTTTCTCGACACAAGGCGTAGAGGGATATTTGACCATCCGTGGCAACGTCGATAAGATTGCTAAATTGCAAAGCGACCCAAGCAATGCTTTAGATAGATATAGCTCAATGCAGCGCATGCAAGAATCGCTCAACGACCGCTATCTCTACCAAAAAGGACTGATTGACGAGGTGATTTTAAAGATTAGCTCGCAAGCAAGCGAACGCCCCATAGAGGAACGAGCCGACTCGACAGCCATTCGCACCTACTTGCGCGGCGAACTTAGCAACAACGGCTTAGACTTGCCGTTTGAGTTTGCCGTTGTCAATCGCAACGATGTGACAATCTACTCTACAGGTAAGTTCCCGACCAACGTAGAGGAGGGTGGCGACGGCACGATGTATGTTCAAGCATTGTTCCCCAACGACCCGGCCAACAAAAGAAACTTCCTGAAAGTTTATTTCCCCAATAAAGACCAATACATCCTCAAATCTATCAGATTTTTGGTGCCGGCATTCGTCTTTACGCTGGTGTTGATGATAGTGTTTGTATGCACTATAATATTGGCATTCCGCCAAAAACGCCTCAACGAAATGAAAACCGACTTCATCAACAACATGACCCACGAGTTTAAGACCCCGATATCGACAATATCATTGGCAGCTCAAATGCTCAACGACGACAGCGTAAGGAAATCGCAGGGTATGTTGCAACACATTTCCGGAATCATCAACGATGAAACCAAGCGACTGAGATTCCAAGTAGAGAAAGTATTGCAAATGTCGATGTTCGACCGCAAAAAAGCTACCGTACGCCTGCAAGATGTCGATGCAAACGTCGCAATCTCTAATATCGTCAATACGTTTAAACTCAAAGTAGAACGTTATGGCGGTTGCCTCAGTGCCAACCTCGACGCAGAGGATGCAATAATCCACGTTGATGAAATGCACTTTACCAACGTCATTTTCAACCTACTTGACAACGCCGTGAAATATCGTCGCGAAGATGTGCCTTTGCAACTGACCGTTACTACGACCGACATCGATAACGAAAAGTTGCGCATCACCGTCGAAGATAATGGCATCGGCATACGCAAAGAAAACTTGCGCAAGATATTCGACAAGTTTTATCGTGTGCCCACCGGCAATAAGCACGACGTCAAAGGCTTTGGACTTGGATTGGCCTACGTCAATAAGATGATTGGCGTTTTGGGCGGCACAATCAAAGTGGAAAGCGAACCAACCGAAGGAACAAAATTTATAATAATATTACCATTAACTAAAAGCTGAAAACTATGGAAGAAAGAATGCGAATACTACTGTGCGAGGACGACGAAAACCTCGGCATGCTGCTCAGAGAATATCTCCAGGCAAAAGGGTTTAACGCCGACCTTTATTCCGATGGAGAGAGCGGATATAAAGCATTTTTGAAAGGCAAATACGATATCTGCGTGCTCGACGTGATGATGCCAAAAAAAGACGGATTCACTTTGGCACAAGAGATTCGTACAGTCAACGCCGAAGTGCCTATCATCTTTTTGACTGCTAAATCGCTCAAAGAGGATATCCTCGAGGGCTTCAAAATCGGAGCTGACGACTACATTACCAAACCCTTCTCGATGGAAGAACTCGTCTTTCGTATCGAAGCTATTTTGCGCCGCGTAAAGGGCAAAAAAGGCAAAGAGGTAACAATGTACAAAATCGGCCGATTCACATTCGACACTCAAAAACAGACCTTGATGATTGACGACAAGGTGCAAAAACTCACCACCAAAGAGTCTGAATTGCTGTCGTTGCTTTGCGCTCATGTCAATGAGATACTCGAACGCAACTTCGCTCTGAAAACAATTTGGATTGACGACAACTACTTCAACGCTCGTTCGATGGACGTTTACATCACCAAATTGCGTAAACACCTCAAAGAAGATCCGTCAATCGAGATTATCAACATCCACGGCAAAGGCTACAAGCTGATTGCTCCGGATGCTGACGGACACCAAGGCTAAACCGAATAAACAGGTATAGAAATACTAAACGTCGAGGTTGCTTCCTTCTATTGGGTTGCAACCTCGACAACTTTATAAAGTAATGCCAACAGAGGTATAGCTAAAAAGCTCTTACGGTTTTGAAAATTGTGTCGGCCATTTCGGGATTTGCCTCACGAATAAGCTGCTCGATTTTTAGCTTATAAAATACCGACAAAGCCGTATCGCCCGACGACTCTAACGCCTCGGCTCGTGCAGCGGCACGCAACAATTCGGTCTGACGTGCTATACCATCCTGGCAAGAGTCAATCAAATAGTGAGCCGACTCCTTGGCGAACTGCTCAATATGGTCGAAGACCTGAGCATCGGCAGCAGGCTGTGGCTTAGAGCATGATGTCGATAGCGCGACAACAGAAATTATAGCAAATATAGATGTTTTCATCGATTAACGTTCGGGGAAATTGAAATAGCTTAAGATTTTTGAGCGAACATCCTCCATCAACCACAATGGCGTAGATGTAGCTCCACAAATACCTACCGACGTAGCGCCGGCCACTTGAGTAGGGCTAACCTCGGTTGCATTGGCGATAAGGTGGGTATCGGAGTTCTGGTCGCGGCAAACACCATATAGAAATCGGCCATTACTGCTTTTGTGACCGCTAACAAAGAAAACCACATCGTGGGCACGAGCGAACGATCTTAGGCTGTCTACTCGATTGGCAACATTGCGACAAATCGTATCATGGGCGGCAAATGCTATTCCGGGGTGCATACGCGAGGATATTTCATCGCGTATGGTGGCAAATCCATCTACCGACATAGTAGTCTGTGAATAGAGGTCAACCGGGCGAGAGAAGTCGATACGGTTAATATCAGCTACTGACTGCACGACGATTGCGCTACCTTCGGTTTGGCCAACCAAGCCATTTACTTCGGCATGGCCTTCCTTCCCATAAATAACAATCTGCAATTGATGATTGCCTGAGTTGTAGCTCTGTTTGATACGCTGTTGCAAACGCAATACTACCGGGCAAGTAGCATCAAGCAATTTGATGCCGAGGCGTTCGGCGGTGAGATAAGTGGATGGAGGCTCGCCATGAGCACGCAGCAGAACGGTTGCACCCGGGATATCGGCCAACTGTTCGTGAGAAATAGATGTCAAGCCCTTTCGGCTAAGGCGCTCAACCTCGTCGCTGTTGTGGACGATATCGCCGAGGCAATAGAGCGGTTTTACGGCAGCAAGAGCCTCTTCAGCTTTGCGGATAGCGGTGACAACGCCAAAGCAAAAACCTGATTCAGGATCTATTTCAACCTTGGGTGTCATTTAGCTACAGCCTCATTAAATCGTTGCATGAGCCATTGATCTTGTTCTTCAATGCTCATCTCAGAATTGTCAATAACAATGGCATCGTCAGCCTTACGGAGCGGGCTTTCGGGACGAGTGCGATCGAT
The DNA here is from genome assembly GCA_964490275.1 of uncultured Barnesiella sp. Taxonomy (GTDB): domain Bacteria; phylum Bacteroidota; class Bacteroidia; order Bacteroidales; family Muribaculaceae; genus JAGBWK01. The sequence goes on along the minus strand of CAZBBL010000026.1, from coordinate 9,869 downwards.
AAGGTCGCGGCTTTCTACATTGGCAAGCACCTGTTCATAGGTGACAGCTTCACCTTTAGCAGTCAATTCATCGAAACGACGACGAGCTCGAGTAGCAGCCGAAGCGTCGACAAACACTTTCAACTCCGCATCAGGGAAAACAGTTGTGCCGATATCGCGACCATCCATGACGATACCTCTGCTCTCGCCATATTTCTGTTGCATAGCTGTAAGCGCATGGCGCACGGCAGGAATAGCGGCAACCGGAGAAACCGAGTTGGAAACCTCGAGTGTGCGTATCTGCTTCTCAACATCCTCGCCATTGAGAAGAGTATGTTGCCCGTCTTGGCAGGGGAGGAAGTCAATTGCTATGTCGGCCAAAGCTGCTTCGAGAGCAGGTATATCTACTTTGCCGTCAACAATCATATTGTTGCGCAAAGCATAGAGAGTGACAGCGCGATACATAGCGCCGGAGTCGATATAACGGTAGGCAGTTGCCGCAGCCAATCGGCGAGCCATAGTGCTTTTTCCCGAAGAGGAATAGCCGTCGATAGCTACAATTATTTTCTTTTCCATGTGGATAAATGAGGGTAAATCAGAGTATCAGTTGATAAAATCGTTTATATTTAAACGCAAATTTAGCATAAAAGTTGTAGCGCCGGTGTGCGGTTGAGACAACGCAATTGCAAAAGCAAAGCGATTGACATTGAGCCCGGCACCGAGAGAGAAACCTGATAGGAAGCTACGCGAATAGGTGCTCATATCTGTGCGCACTTTATAGTTGTAGCCAAGAGAGATATAAAATTTGTCGTTTGGTATGAGGTCGGCAGCGAATACCAAGTGGCGCAGCAAGTTTGAGCCAAATGAGTCTTTTATTTCGGGCGAGTCGGTCGATGTGCCGTCGCCATAATCATAATAGGGCAGATGCCACTTGGTCAAATTCCAAGCAGTAACCGAAAAGCGTATTGGCAACGTGCCGAAAGATTTGGCCCAACCCAAGCGTACATCTACCGGCAGACGGTCATAGGTTTCGTTGAAACGTTTTACTTGTCCGCCAAGATTAGCTACAACAAACGACATCGACAAATCGCGCTCTTCATCATAATAGTTGATACCGAGGTCGGTAGCAATAGCAAAAGCAGTATATTGCTCATACGAGCTATAGAGCATCTTCAGTGAGACACCACCTCGCAAACGTCCTACGATATCGTGGGCATACGTGCCTGAAAATTGCATATCCTTTGGAGAGAAGTCGCCGGTAGCGATACCATCCGCATCCATGCCTTTGATAGAGCCATAGCCAAAATATTTAATGCCGGCACTCCAAGCGCCATACTCTCCGGCTGAATGAGCATATCTTAGGCCGGCAAAATTTGAGCCACCTATATATCTCATATAGTCAAAGCCGAGTTGGTTGTCCATTTCAGGGCCGAGCAAACCGGGGTTTTGGTCGGCGGTATAGATATCATCCTCAACGGTTGTTATGTTGACGCCACCAAGGCCATAGATACGAGCCGAGGAGCTTACGTTAAGGAAATTGTATGCGGTAGAGCCATCCTGGGCAGAGGCCGACATCGTAGCTACGACGGCAGCCAAAACGGTAGAGGCAATTGTTTTCGAAAACTTCATAATAATTCATAACGTAAAACCTACATTAATTAGTATAAAGATTTATCTAAAAATTTCTCCTCGTCGGTCAGCAATGAATCGGCGAGGAGAAAGGGCTCTTAAGACGTTGGTGATTTCTTGCGAATCAGTTTTTGTGCCAACAGCCAAAGATTGGGGACAAAAAGCGTGCCCAACAATGCATTTACAGCCATGCCAAACACCACGGCACAACCGAGCGACACACGGCTTTCAGCCCCGGCTCCACTCGCAAACAACATTGGCATTACGCCGAAGACAAAGGCGGTGGCCGTCATCATTATCGGGCGCAATCTGATACGCCCGGCAGCCCTTGCCGCCTCAATATCCGACATACCGCTGCGCTTGAAATCTACAGCATATTCAACAATCAAAATTGCATTTTTGGCTGCGAGACCAAGAAGCAAGATGATGCCGATTTGTGTATAAATACTGATGCTTTGATTCAACATCCAACAGCCGATGACCGTACCAAGAATTGCCGTCGGTGTAGCTGCAATAACTGCAATAGGGTCGACCCAACTTTCATACTGAGCCGCAAGCACAAGCAGAGTCAAAACAATGGCAAATATCAAGACGGCCGTGATTGTCGTACCCGACGACGTTTCTTGGTAAGCCTCACCGGTCCAAGCATAAGAATAGTTGTCCGATAGGTTAGAGTCGACGATGCGTTGCATCGCACTGATACCTTCCGACGAACTTACGCCATTGGCCGGAGTGGCAGTCAGAGATGCCGACTGATACATATTGTAGCGCGAAATTGACGGCTGCCCCATTGTCGGCTCGATATGAGCAAACGACGAGAAGGGCACCATCTGCCCGTCAGACTGACGCTTAACGCTCAACGCGAGGATGTCGTCGGCCGTGGCTCGCGAAGTGGCTTCAGCCTTAATATTGACTTGCCACGTGCGACCGTAGTGCACGAAATCATTCACATAGCTACCTCCCATATATGCCGAGAGCGTCGTAAATATATCCGATAGGGTTAGTCCTTGCAACTCGACTCTGTCGCGATCGATAATGACGCTCTGCTGAGGCACACTACCTTCAAACAATGTCGTCACGTCGGCAATAGCCGGGTCGGCTTTGGCTGCGTCGCTTACATCGGTCAGAGCCAGTTTCATAGCGTCGGCGCCGAGGTTGTTGATGTCAAGCAGCTGCATCTGCAATCCCGACGACATTCCCAATCCAGGAATAGCCGGTGGATTGATTGAAAATATCTCTGCTTGTTGGATATCGGCCATATCAGCATCGGCTTTAGCAATCAGCGAGTCGACATGGAGGTCTTTAGCTTTTCGTTGACTCCATGGGTCGAGCACTACAAACAGTGAGCCATAGTTACTACCCGAGCCTCCGGCGAGAAAGCTCATGCCGGTAATAGAGATTACGTTATCGACACCTTCAATCCGAAGCAAGCGACTGCCAACGGTGTCAACGACAGCTTGAGTGCGATTGAGCGATGCTCCGGTAGGCAGCTCCACCGACGACATGAAATAGCCCATATCCTCTTGAGGCACATAGCTCTGAGGCCATCGCATAAAGCCCCAGAAGGCGGCAAAGCAGAGCATTGCATAAATGCCGAGAGCTACAAACGGACGCTTCAGAAACGCGCCTACGACCTTGCTATATGCCGAGAACGTGTGCGCCCAACCGGCATTAAATAATCTGTAAATAAAAAAGCGGCTCGGCTTGCGTGGCTTCAAGAAAAGGGCACACATCGCTGGGGTAAAGGTCAAAGCATTGAAGCCTGAGAAAGCAGTCGAGACTGCGATTGTCAAAGCAAATTGCTGATAGAGCTTGCCTGTGATGCCACTGATAAAGGCGGTAGGGATAAACACCGACAACAAAACCAAAACTTCACCAATGACCGGGCCTTGCAACTCTTTCATCGCTTTTTGCGCAGCCTCACGCGGCGACAATTTCCCTTCGTCGACGATACGCGCACAATCTTCAACCACTACTATCGCATCATCTACGACAATAGCGATTGCAAGCACCATTGCAAATAGCGTAAGCGTATTTAGTGAAAATCCAAATGCCTTCATCACCGCAAACGTAGCAATAAGCGACACCGGAATTGTCAGCATCGGGATGATAACAGAACGCCAATTTTGCAGAAACAGCAATATGACGAGCATCACGATGAGCGAAGTTTCGACAAAAGTCACCAACACCTCGTCGATAGAGGCTGTGACGAACTCAGTCGTATCCATAATGACACGATAATCAACTCCCGGCGGGAAGTAGTTGCTCAACCGAGCCATTTCGGCCTTCACCCGCTTAGCCACATCGAGAGCATTAGCCCCGGGCAATTGGTAGATGCCAAGCAAACCGGCCTGCTTGCCCGATACCTTCGAAACAGTGCCATACTGCTCCGAACCCATCTCAACACGAGCTATGTCGCGCAGTCGCAATACACCGCCGTCGGCATCGGTTGCAATTACTATATCACCAAACTCTTCGGGTGTTGACAAACGTCCTTTGGCGGTCAAAGTGTATTCAAACGCTTCGCCGGTTGATTGTGGCGGAGCGCCAACGCTGCCGGCCGAGACCTCCATATTCTGCGATTGAATGGCTGCTTCGACGTCGGCCGGAGTGATGCCGCGCACCTTCATCAAGTCGGGGTTGAGCCATACCCTCATGCTATAGTCGCCGGCACCGAAAGCCGAGACTCCGCCAACACCTTCTACGCGCGACAAAGCATCGACGATATTTAGCTTGGCATAGTTTGTAAGATAGAGGTCTGAATAATTCATCGTAGAGTCACCCTCAAGAGCGATGAAGAGTATGATATTTGTAGAGCGTGACGAAACGGTTACTCCCTGATCTTGCACAGCCGATGGAAGATTTGGTGTGGCTTGCGACACGCGGTTTTGTACCTTCACCATAGCCATATCGAGGTCGACATCGTTGTCGAAAGTGATAGTCAGAGAGTAGCTGCCATCCGACCCCGAGTTGGAGCTCATATACATCATCCCCTCAACACCGTTTACTTGCTCCTCAATAGGTTGACCTATCACCTCGGCCACAGTCTCGGCGTCGGCGCCGGGATAAGAGGCGCTCACCTGAACTGTCGGCGGTGTAATGTCGGGATATTGGGCCACGGGGAGCGTGTTGACCGTTATCAATCCGGCAATAACCATAATGATAGCTATTACCGTAGCAAATATCGGGCGATTAATAAAAAACTTTGAAATCATACGGCAGCTACTTAATAGGGTTAATTTTCATGCCGGGGCGCACTTTCAACAGTGCTTCGGTCACATATCTATCGGTAGGGCGCAAACCAGAAGTGACTATACGCAATGAGTCGTGATAAAGCTCTGAGACTGTCACCGGAGCATAGACAATACGATTTGAGTCGTTGACGACATAGAGATAGCGCCCATGCTGATTGGTAGAGATTGCAGCGTCGCGCACCAATATAGCATTGGCTATGCCTCCGATAGGCAACTTGACGGTAGCAAACATACCGCTTTTTAGTTCGCCATAAGGGTTGTCGACAGCAACACGCATCGCCATCGTACCGGTAGCTTTATCTATGTCGGGCGCTACATACACGAGTTTGCCATAGTATTTATGAGGCAAAGTGTCGTTGAAGCATATCTCTACACGGTTGAGGGCAGCGTCATCGAGCTGTCGATTGTCAATCATCTTGAGATAGCGAGCGTCATCGATACTAAAATGAGCCTTCATCTGCTTATCGTCATAGATTGTTGCCAACTTCACCGCGCCATCTTCGCCGGCCACATAATCGCCGACCCCCAACGACGGAGCCGCGATATGGCCATCAGAGGCAGCTCTTACAATGCAGTGGCCGAATTTGGTTTGAGCCGTGCGCAACTGAGCTTCCGACGAAGCTATCGAGGCATTGGCAGCAGCGACGGCTTGGCGAGCTTTCTCGACATCCATTTCAGAGACAGCATCACCGCGATAAGCCTCCTGCATGGCCTTGTATTGACTTTCGGCATATTGCTTGGTAGCGCGGGCCGAAGCCAATGCGGCAGCCGCTTGGTCAACAGCATCTTGATATGTAGAGCTTTCGATTGTAAACAGAGGTTGCCCCTGACGCACATAGTCGCCATCAGCAAAATGCTTGCTCAAAATCCGGCCATTGACGCGAGCTACAACGTCGACCGACGTGCCGGCAGCCAAATATCCTGGATAGCTATGATAGAGTTCTACCGAGTCGACAATCGGATATGCCACCGAGACATCAGGCACGGCTGCCATATCCTCTTTAGTTTTATGGTCGTGGCACGCACCGAGAGTGCATAACGCTACCGTAGCAATCATTGTAAGCTTATAGTTTTTCATACTACATTAGATTTATAAGTTGCTTTCGTTCCATCCGCCACACAATGCTTCATAGAGCTGTATCAACGCGGTCAGGGCATCGGCTTTGGCGGTAATTAATTCATTGCTATATGACAGCACATTGATTTGTGCATCAACAACATTTGTGAAAGTGGAGAGCCCTTGGCGATAAAGATCTACAGAGAGCGTAAACGCCTTATTACTCTGCTCAACAACGTTTTGCAAAGCATCAATATGTTGCAAGGCCGCATGATAGGCCGATAAAGCGTTGTCGGTCTCCTGCACAGCCTTCATGACCACCATATTGTAGTTTGCGATACCGGATTCAACCGCCGAACGCGCCGAAGCCAACTGAGCTTTTCGGCCAAACCCGTCAAACAAAGTCCACGACAAAGTCGGAGCCACAGAGTAGGTCAACGACTCTTTGCTAAACAAATTGCCGGCATCGCGCGATTGCGTACCAATCGAACCCGTAATAGAAAGCGACGGCAAGAAATCTTTTTTAGCCACACCGAGGTCAGCTGCATATGAGGCAAGCTGACGTTCGGCAGCCACCACATCGGGACGACGGCGCAATAGTTGAGCCGGGATGCCGGTGGCTACAATCTGTCGATAGTCGGGTAGCGGAGCTATCTCGAAGAGCATCGAAGATAATTGCGAAGGATAGACGCCAAGCAAAAAAGCTATGGCATTGACTGCCGTGGAGATTGAATTGCGAAGCGGCGGCATTGTGGCTTGGGTAGAATATAGAACCTCCTTGGCTTGAGCCACATCGAGCGCCGAAGCCAATCCGGCATTATGCCTAAGTATCGTCATGTCGACAATCTCCTGCTGACTTTGCGACTGCTCTTGAGCCAATTGCAATTCATGCTGCCATTGGCGGAGCTGCACATAGTTGGTAGCAATCTGCCCGCATAGCGAAATCATTGCAGCAGCATAATCGGCACGTTGAGCATGATAGAGCTCGTTTTTGCTCTTGACCGACGACGCAATCTTGCCAAAGATATCAAGCTCCCAATTCATACTCATACCGACATCGAAATATGAATCATAGCCGGCCGCAACAGCCATGCGCGTCAAACGCCCCGACGTGCGAGCCTTGTCCCACGAAAGATTCAGAGCAATAGTAGGGTAGAGCTGCGAACGAGCTTGAGCGACAGTTGCTTTGGCTGTCACTATACGTTGAAGAGCAATGCGCAAATCAAAATTGTTGTCGACGCCAATACTAATCAACGAGTCGAGCACAGGGTCGTTGAGCGAGCGCCACCATGAGTCATCAGCCGGCAATTGTTGTATCATCGCCGGCTCATATTGCCATCGATCCGGCAACGGCGATTGTAGGTAGCCATCGGCTGAAGGCGTATCGGCATACGACGACAATGCAATCAACGCAACGGCAATAAGGGAGAGAGAGATGCGTTTCATACTTATCAGATTGATATGTGACTACAACGCCCAAAACACGATAAGAGTTTTTGAGTTTGGTTGCGTATGTTGAAGATATTCTCTAAATTTGTCGTCATCAATACCGGAAAATTCATCAATCTGCTTACAGAAGGTACGCTATCAATTATAAATCAATGATTAGATTATCAATAATCATCCCGGCTTACAACGCTGAGCGGACTATCGAAGCTGCACTACAAAGTATCCTCCGCCAGAATATGGAAGATGTCGAAATCATCGTAGTCAACGATGGCTCGACCGACTCAACGCCCGAAATAGTCAATCGCATAAAGGACGAAAACAGCTCGTCCACCTCTATCTGCTTGATTAACAATAGTTTGAGGGGGGGGGGTATCACAAGCTCGCAATGTTGCTATGAAAGCTGCTAAAGGACAATATTGGACCGGCGTCGATGCCGACGACGAAGTGGCCGACGGCGGGCTGCAAGCCATGCTTGCCGCTGCCGAGCGCAACGGATATCCCGATATAGTTTATGGCAGCATATTAAATTGTTGGTGTGATGGAACCATTGCTAAAGAGATTTATCCCGACATGACGCTTAAAGGGTCTGACACTGCCGCTCATATTATACACACTATCGGCTACTCTGAATATGTCACCGTATGGGGCAAAATCATCAACCGAGAATTTTCGATAAACAGTGGCATATGGATGAAGCCGGAGATGCATAATGGCGAAGATGCCGACTATATGTGGCGCTTGATGCCAAAGATGACGTCGGCCACAATACTTAGCAAAATAGTTTACAGATATCAGCAATACAATTCACGAGCCACATTATCAATCAGTAGCTTGAATAACATACCCGAATTGTATAAAACCATCTCCGAAAATTTGCCCAAAATACTCTCCGGACAACAACTCAAAGACTACCGAAAAGCTATAAATAATAAGTTTGCCTTAATATACTATTCCAAAATAAAGATGCTATATAGCAGAAACTTTGGTGGCAAAAGCCAAGTGCTCAAGAATATCCGACAGAGCATAAAGGAGATTGATTTAAAGCCTCAACAATACTACAAGAACGGGCTGCCTCACCTGCTTTGGCAAACGCTGAAGATTAGTCCGTTTGCGGCTAATATGCTTTTCTCGACAATACGTATTTCGCCTTTAAGAAAAAGAGTTTTCGGTAATAATTAATTAGATATTCGCAATATGCTTAAACTGTCAATCATCATCCCGGCCTACAATGCCGAAGAAACTATCGAAACGACGCTTCGCAGTATCCTCCGCCAGAATATGGAAGATGTCGAGATTATCGTAGTCAACGATGGCTCGACCGACTCAACGCCCGAAATAGTCAATCGCATCAAGGCCGAAAACAGCTCATCCACCCCTATCTGCTTGATTGACAATAGTTTGAGGGGGGGGTATCACAAGCCCGCAATATGGCACTCAAAGCGGTTCAAGGGCGCTATTGGACTTGCGTCGATGCCGATGATGAAGTGGCCGACGGCGGGCTGCAAGCCATGCTTGCCGCTGCCGAGAGAGACGGCTATCCCGACATCGTTTATGGTGGCGTTGAATACCACCAATTTGATGGGACTATCAAGAAAGTTGGCTATCGGAATGCGACGATTAAAGGTTCAGATACAGCAGCCAAAATAATAAGCATAATCGACTATTATGTAATTGTATCATTTTCATTCAAAATTTTCAATCGGCAATTCACTGTTGATAGTGGTTTAATCGTCAAGCCCGAGATGGAGTGCGGCGAAGATGCCGACTATATATGGCGCTTGATGCCCAAAATGACCTCGGCAACAATTGTTAGCGATGTGACATATAAATATCTTCAATACAATTCGCATATTTCAAAGAAAGCTCATATAAAAGACTACCACGCCTTATATAATACCATCACTGATAATTTACCCCAAATACTCTCCGGACAACAACTCGACGAGTACCAAAGATTTATTGATTTGAAATTTGCCGATATACTATATTATCAGGCAAAATTGCTTTATAAATTCAATCTACCGCACAAACTCAGTGTGCTTAAAGAGATTAAATGGTGTGTCAAGAGCTTAGGGCTCAAACCTACTCAGCATTTCAAATCCGGCCTACCGCGCCTTTTCTGGCGAACGCTAAAAGTAAGTCCGTTTGCTGCCAAACTCCTTTTATCAACAATCTACAACATTCCGGCGCTAAGAAAGCGACTAAGTTGCTAAAAGATTGTGGAGATGGCAGCCCACTGATGATTAAGCCGTTGATGCCAGACATGGATAGCGCTATGTTTGTAGGGGCGTGATTCATCGCGCCCGAGCGGCGCGCAAGCGACGCAAACAACAATCATTCAGGCGTTTGAGGGGAGCGGGCGAAATGAATTTCGCCCCTACAACGTTGCTGCCACCCACCATCATTCGCTTGACAAAAGTGACAATTTGTCGCCCTTTCCCCTCACGCCCGCCTTATCTTTGCGAGCAAATGAAAAAACTAATCCATCAACTCCGCCGCGA
>CAZBBL010000025.1:0-20054 GCA_964490275.1 uncultured Barnesiella sp. | reverse complement strand
GTTTGCGTTCGGGCTCGGTAACGCCGGCGAGTTCGCTGAAGAATTTAGCCGATGCATCGACGCCGATAACGTTGAGGCCGAGGCATTTATAATCGTTGAGGACGTCGGTAAACTCGTTTTTGCGGAGCATACCGTGGTCGACGAAGATACAGGTGAGGTTGCTGCCGATGGCTTTATTGAGCAATACGGCTGCGACTGATGAGTCGACGCCGCCGCTAAGGCCGAGCACTACTTTGTCGTTGCCGAGCTGCTGACGCAGGACGTTGACGGTGGTTTCGATAAATGAGGCGGCGCTCCAATCTTGTTTGCCACCGCAGATGTCGACTACGAAGTTGCGCAAGAGTTGTGTGCCGTCTTCGCTATGGTAGACTTCGGGGTGGAATTGTACGCCCCAGATGGGTTGGTCGTTGCATTGGTAGGCGGCGATGGCCACTTTGTCGGTTGAGGCGATGGTTGAGAAACCTTGAGGGATAGCGGTGATAGTGTCGCCGTGGCTCATCCATACGGTGGAACCGACGTTGATGCCTTTCAACAGCGGAGATGTGGCATCGACTTTGCTAAGGATGGCGCGACCATATTCGCGTGAGGGGGCAGGTTCGACAGAGCCTCCGTTGGTGTAGGAGATGAACTGTGCGCCGTAGCAGATGCCGAGTATAGGCAGGCGGCCACGGATGGCGCTCAGGTCGGTTTTGAAGGCTTTTTCGTCGTAGACAGAGAATGGCGAGCCGGAGAGGATGACTCCGATGACCGAGGGGTCGTCGTGCGGGAACTTGTTGTAGGGCACGATTTCGCAGTACATGTTGAGTTCGCGCACGCGACGCCCGATAAGTTGGGTGGTCTGCGAGCCGAAATCTAAAATGATGATTTTCTGTTGCATTGTCCTATCAGAGAATTTGGATTGGAATGGTGCAAAGGTAGTGATTTTCTCTGAGTTTTTGCGAATGTTTGGCCAACTACTATTAACTTTGTAGAGCATTTGCTACATAAGACTACTGACAGCCACCTATTTTTATGCTACGAATTTCGCGACAATATTATCGACCGATAATGTCGCTGGCCCTGCCGGCGATTATCGCTAATATCACTACGCCGCTGCTGGGGTTGGTAGATATGGCTATCGTGGGCCACATGGGCAGCGAGCGCTATATCGCCGCCATTGCGTTGGGGTCGACGATGTTTTCGATGATATATTGGATATTTGGATTTCTACGTATGGGCACGAGCGGGCTGACGGCGCAGGCTTTCGGGGCCGACGACCGGGCCGGAGCTACCGATTTGTTTTGGCGTGCGATGGCTGTGGCATGGGGTCTGGGATTGCTGCTGATAGCGTTGAGCGGGCCGATACGCGATGCGATACTATGGTTTATGGGGGCCGACGGCGAGTCGTCGCAGTTGGCTTCGCGCTATTTCAACCTGCTGATTTTCGGGGCTCCGGCGTCGTTGGCGCTGTTTGTGTTGAACGGTAGGTTTATCGGGGTGAAGCGGTCGTCGCTGGCGATGTGGCTGTCGATGATAATCAATGTGACCAATATCGTAGGCAGCTTGGTTTTTGTCTATGCCTTGGATATGGGTATCGAGGGTGTGGCACTGGGCACTTTGGTGGCTCAGGCTGTAGGGTTTGGCTGTGGCATGGCGATGGCGATGCATGGCCGAGCGCTGAGCGGAGGGTCATTGCGCCGGACGATGCGTAACGATGGTTTCGGGCGTTTTTTTAAGGTAAACACCGATATATTTTTGCGCACGCTCTGTTTGGTGGCGGTGACGGTATGGTTTACGCGCAGCGGCGCACGTCAAAGCGACGTCATATTGTCGGTCAACGCGTTGCTGATGCAGCTATTCATATTGTTTTCGTATATCATGGACGGCTTTGCCTATGCCGGCGAGGCGCTGGTCGGCGAGGCTGTCGGGGCGCGCAACGACGTAGGTCGCCGAGGTGTGGTAGGCTCACTGTTTGGTTTGGGAGCGATGATGGCGCTGCTGTTTACGGCAGCCTATGCGCTGTTTGGCGACGAGATTTTAGCGCTGCTGAGCGACGATAGCTCGGTAGCGACGGCGGCCGAAGGCTACAGATGGTGGGCGGTAGCGGTGCCGATAGCGAGTTTCGCGGCGTTTGTATGGGACGGGGTGTTTATCGGTCAGACGATGACACGCGGCATGCTGGCGTCGATGGTGTCGGCGACCGCAATGTTTTTTATTGTGTTGGAGTTGACCTATCCGTCGCTGGCCAACCACGGGCTGTGGCTCGCCTTTATCCTCTATCTATCGATGAGAGGAGTAGCTCAGACGCTTATCTACCGACGACACGGGGGGATGCGGTGTGTCAGTCAGTGATAAATGAGTCTTTAAATCCGATGAAATATAATACGCCGTCGAGGCCGATGGTAGAGATAGATTGCTCGGCTGTGGCTTTCACTTTGGGCTTTGCGTGGAAGGCAATGCCAAGGCCGGCGGTAGAGAGCATCATCAGGTCGTTGGCGCCGTCGCCGACAGCGATGGTCTGAGCGATGTTGACGTTTTCGACTTGAGCGATGAGTCGCAGCAACTCGGCTTTGCGCTTGGCGTCGACGATGTCGCCGAGATAGCGACCTGTGAGCTTGCCATCGACGATTTCGAGTTCGTTGGCATAGACATAGTCGAAGCCAAATCGCTGTTTGAGGTAGTTGCCAAAGTATGTGAAACCGCCCGAGAGGATTGCGGTTTTGAAGCCGGCGCGTTTGAGCACCTTCATCATGCGGTCGAGGCCCTCGGTGATAGGGAGCTTCTCGGCGATTTCGCGCATTACGCTTTCATCCAAGCCTTTGAGCATGGCTACGCGGCGTGTGAAGCTTTCGCAGAAATCTATTTCGCCACGCATAGCGCTTTCGGTGATTTGTCTTACCTGCTCGCCTACACCGGCGCGTTCGGCCAATTCGTCGATAACTTCGGTTTCGATAAGTGTAGAGTCCATATCGAAGCAAACCAAGCGGCGGCAGCGGCGATAGATGGTGTCTTCTTGAAGCGAGATGTCGAAATCTTCCTCAGACGATATCTGCATAAATCGCTGTTGCAAGGCGGCGTAGTCGGTAGGTGTGCCACGCACGGAAAATTCGACGCACGATTTAGAGCGAGGCTGCTCGCTCTCGTTGAGAGGCGGGCGACCGGTGAGACGTTGTATTGAGTCGATGTTGAGGCCTTGCGAGGCGATGACGTCGCCGACCAAGGCGATATGGCGTGCGGTAAGTTTGCGGCCGAGGATGGTAATAATCCAGCGGTTTTTCCCTTGCAAGCCGACCCATTGCTCATATTCGTCGAGCGAGATGGGTTTGAATTGGATATTAACATTTTGTCGCGAAGCCTCAAACAGCAGTTCTTTGAGGATATCGCCCGAGACGTCGGCAGTGGTTTTAAAGAGGATGCCGAGCGATAGAGTATGGTGGATGTCGGCTTGACCGATGTCGAGGATAGAAGCGTCATATTTGGCCAAGATGGCAGTCAGGGCTGCGGTGACGCCCGGGCGGTCGTTGCCGGAGATGCTTATGAGGATGAGTTCGATGTTGCTTTCTTGCATGAATAGGGTCTTAGGGATGGATAATGGGAGCGCCGTCGCGGCTTAGTGAGTCGTGTGGTAGCTGACCAAGCCCTCCATAGGCGAGGCAACGACCTTGCCGATAGTGCAGTCGATGGCCGAAGCGGCTTCGCCGAGGACGTCGCGGAAGTAGTAGGCCATAGAGCCGACAAAGTTGACCGGCAGAGTTTTGTAAGACATATAGTGGGCAACGTTTCTTACGAAAAAGGCTTTAAACTCGTTGAGCACAAGGCGGTGGATAGCGGGTTCTTCGATGTTTTCGGCCAGGAACGGGGTTACGGAGGCCAAGAAGCGGTTGGCTTCGGGGCTGCCGTAGACGCGATGGATTATTTGGTCGAGGTCGAGGCTATATTTTTCGTAAAACTTGCGGCAAAGCTCGGCAGGGAGTTGTTTTTTAAACACGTCGCTGATAAGCATACGTCCCAAGACGGCACCACTACCCTCGTCGCCGAGGATATATCCCAAGGAGGCTACAGTGTCGATGATTTTGTCGCCATCGTAGAGGCAAGAGTTTGAACCGGTGCCGAGGATGCAGGCGATGCCGGGTTTGTCGCCGCAAGCAGCACGAGCAGCGCCCATAAGGTCGGATTCGACAGTGACGGCAGCGTCGGCAAAGGAGCTTTTGAGAGCCACCTCAACAGCGCGGTTGTATTTACCGCCACGGCAACCGGCGCCGTAATAGAATATTTGTTCGACTTTGTCGGCAGGAACGGCAATCAGAGGGAGCACCTCTTCAGCGATGCGTTGCGACATTTCTTCGGTTGTCAGCAGCACGGGATTCATGCCCGTAGTAGAAAATTCTTTAACGATATCAGTCTTGTCAATGAGGCACCATTTGATGTTGCTACTGCCTCCATCTGCTATAAGTATCATAATCTCTTATTCTAAAGAAAGAATGTAAAACGGCCTCAAAGTTACAAAAAATATAGCATAGTCGACCACATAGAGTGGTTTTTTAGAGAAACTTTAGACCCCGTTCCACAAATAGGCGCGTTTTGGGGGCAAAATTTCTTAATAAGGTGGAAAATGCTTAATTTTGTGGGAAAGTTTGTGATACAATGTACGCTTTAAAGAAAATAATAGTAGCGTTGGCAGTGGCTTTGCCGTCGATAACGATGGCATCGACTATCGACAATGTCAAGCAGATGCTGGCTGCCGGCGACAGAGCCGGGGCTGTGGCTTTGGTCGACTCGATAGCCGCGACACAGCCCAAAGCGGCAACTTCTTACGTCGAAATCGGGCAATGCTACGAGGCTTTGGCCAACGACGACGCGGCTGCCACGGCCTACCACACGGCGGTACAACGCGGCAACAACGAGTCGTTGCTAAAGTTGGCCGAAATTGCCACACGCCAATATCGATTGGACGACGCCGACAAATATATTGCGCAATATAAGCAATCGCTCAAGAAAGCTACACGAGGCAAGGGCAAACAGTCATCTCAACCCGACCAATCGGCCACGGTAGAGGCTCAGCTTACGCGCGTGCGCACGATGCTCGACCGTGTGGAGAAGATTGTAGTAATCGACAGTCTGAACGTCGACGCCAACGAATTTTTCAGCCATTATAAGCTCTCGGCCGAGAGTGGCCGGCTCAATGGAGCTAAGGCTTTGCCCGAGGGTGTAAACGACGCCGGCACTACCGTTGTCTACCAAACCGAGGACGGCAATCGATTGATATGGGCGGCGCGTGGGGCCGACGACAATCTTGCGCTCTACTCTACCGACCGCTTGGTAGGCGAGTCGTGGGAGCAGCCGACAGAGCTTGGCGAGCATCTGGGGCTTGGCGGCAATGCCAACTATCCGTTTATGATGCCCGACGGCGTCACGCTCTACTATGCGTCAGACGGCGAGGGGTCGCTCGGCGGCTATGATATTTTCATTTCGCGACGTGGCGAGGATGGCTTTTTGCAACCTCAAAACGTCGGTATGCCCTACAATTCGCCCTACAACGACTATCTGTTGGCAATAGATGAGATGACCGGCATCGGGTGGTGGGCGAGCGACCGCAACCACATCGACCAAATGGTGACCATCTATCTGTTTATCCCCTCTGATATGCGTATCAATGTCGATATCGACGACGAGAGTCTCATCGACCGTGCACGCCTGACCTCGATACGCTCTACATGGGAACCCGGAGCCGACTATAGCGAGCGCCTCAGCGCTCTCAACTCTATTGCCGCGACCAAGAGCGAGATTAAGCCACAGTTTGTGTTGCCGCTACCCAACGGGCGCACATTGACCACGCTCGACGACTTCAAGTCGGCCTCTGCACGTCAACAGATGGAGCGCTATCTCGAGACAAAGCAGAAATTTGAGCAACGCAACTCTCGCTTGTCGACTCTGCGTCAACAATATGCCAACGGCGACACCGGCGTAGGCCAAGAGATACTGACCATTGAAGGTCAACAACGCCTTGAGCCTCAGACGCTGGCCAATATGATTAACGAAATTGTCAAAGCCGAAACGCGCTAACTTACCACTTATGATAAACCTACGAGAAATCATCGGCGGCAATCGCCTCTACACGCTCCACTCCCACACTGAGTTTTGCGATGGCAAAGCGCAGATGGAAGCATTTGCGCGTGAGGCCGTAGCGCGAGGGTTTGCCGTATATGGTTTTTCGCCCCACTCCCCTATTCCGATTGAGTCGACTTGCAACATGACGCGCTATCACGTCGACGACTACTTCAGAGAGTTTGATCGCATACGCTCTACGTATGGCGACAAAGTGAAGTTTCTAAAGTCGATGGAGATTGACTATTTAGGGTCGCATTGGGGGCCGGCCGTGCCATATTTTACAGATATGGAGCTTGACTATCGTATAGGTTCGGTTCACTTCATACCCTCGCAGCAGGGCGACTATGTCGACATCGACGGCCGTTACGAGAATTTTCGCAAGAAGATGGACCAACACTTCCACAACGACATACGCTACGTCGTAGAGACATTCTATGCTCAATCGTGTCGAATGGTCGAAGAGGGGGGATTTGACATCATAGGCCATCTCGACAAAATAGGCCACAACGCGGCCCATTTCAGTAGCGGCATAGAGAGCGAAGATTGGTATCGCGCTCTGGTTGGCGACTTAATCGACCGCGTGATTGCCAAGGGGTTGATAGTAGAAATCAACACCAAGGCCTTGGCCGACCACAACCGTTTTTTCCCTTCTATAGACCATTGGCAGCGATTGGTCGACGCTAAAGTAGAGTTGGTAGTCAACTCCGACGCACATGTGCCGGCGCTCATCAATGCCGGACGCGACCAAGCGTTTGCCATACTCGACTCTCTAAAAAAGAGCCGACCTGTTAACAACGAATAAATCAATATCAGCTATATGCCAGTAAACGTTCCTGAATCACTTCCCGCCGTCGAGCAGCTCAAAGCCGAGAACATATTTGTCATCGGCGAAAATCGCGCGACCTCGCAGGATATACGTCCGCTGAAGATTGCCGTGCTTAATCTCATGCCGCTAAAGATAATGACCGAGACCGACCTGTTGAGGCTATTATCCAACACGCCGCTGCAAATACAACTCGACCTTATCGACACCGGGGTGCACGATTCGAAGCATACGCCGGAAGATCATATCGAGACATTCTATAAATCGTTTGACTGTGTACGCGACAAATACTACGACGGATTTATCGTCACAGGCGCACCGGTTGAAAAGATGAAATTTGAGGAGGTCGACTACTGGACACGGATGCAAGAAATTTTTGATTGGGCACGCACCCACGTGACGTCGACACTCTACATCTGTTGGGCCGCCTTCGCCGCTATCTATCATTTCTATGGCATCGACAAGATAATGCTCGAGAAAAAAATCTCGGGCGTCTACCCTCATCGAGTGCTCGACCCGCTCAACCCGCTGTTTCGTGGATTTGACGACACATTCAACGTGCCTCACAGCCGTTTTACGACGCTCAACGCCGAGGCTATAGCCGCCACCGACGGGCTTGAGATAATAGCCGAAAGCGACAAAAGCGGGCCATGCATCGTGATGGGTCGCGGCGGTCGTGAATTTTACATCTCTGGCCATGCCGAATACTCGCCCGGCACACTCGATTTTGAATATCATCGCGATTTGGCCAAGGGGCTCAACCCCGACATCCCCATCAACTACTATCGCGACAACAATCCGGACAATCAGCCGATAGTGACCTGGCGAGCACATGCCAATCTGCTATATTCAAATTGGCTCAACTACTACGTCTATCAGTCGACACCCTACGTGATAGGCGACATTGCTCACATGAAATAATTTCAGACACGATATACATGACACCACTCAAGCAACTCGAACTGTTAGCTCCGGCACGCGATTTGGCAACGGCCCGCGAAGCGATACTTCACGGGGCTGACGCCGTCTACATCGGAGCGCAATCGTTTGGGGCACGCGCCAAAGCCGGCAACAGCATTGCCGACATCGAGCAGCTCGTAAAGTTTGCAGCGCCGTTTGGTGTCAAGGTCTACGTGACGGTCAACACTATCATCTACGATGAGGAGTTGGCCCGGGTAGAGCGACTGATTCATCAACTGTATGCCATCGGCGTAGATGCGCTGATAGTGCAAGACATGGGTCTGTTGAAGCTAAACCTCCCCCCTATCGCGCTCCACGCCAGCACACAATGCGACACGCGCACGCCGGAGAAAGCAAATTTTTTGGCCGACGCCGGGTTTGAGCAAATCGTCATTGCCCGCGAGCTGTCGCTAAGTCAAACGGCAGCCATTGCTCAAGCCACCGACGCCAAGATTGAGGCGTTTGTCCATGGCGCAATCTGCGTTTGCTACAATGGCGACTGCCAAGCGAGCTATGTCACCACGGGGCGTAGCGCCAACCGTGGCGAATGCGCTCAGATGTGTCGTCTGCCCTACGACTTGCTCGACGCCGACGCCAATGTAGTGAAACGCGGGCGCCACCTACTGTCGTTGCGCGACATGAAACGCATCGACTCGCTGACAGAGATGATTGAGGCGGGAGTCACATCGTTTAAAATCGAAGGGCGACTGAAAGATATAGCCTACGTAAAAAATGTCACCGCCGCCTATCGCTTAGCCTTAGACGAAATCATCGCCGCCAATCCCGACAAATACTCGCGAGCATCGCGCGGACAAAGCGACATAAGCTTCACTCCGTCGCTCGACAAAAGCTTCAACCGCCGATACACCGAATATTTTCTCCACGACGCTCAGTCTGGGTCGATGGCAACCATCAACACGCCGAAATCGATTGGCGAGGCTGTCGGCAAGGTGAAATCGCGCCGTGGCAAAGCCATCGAAATTGCCACCACGGCAGCCATCAACAACGGCGACGGCATGACTTATCTCACGGCCGACGGTCGTGTAGAGGGCTTCCGCGTCAATCGTGCCGAGGGCAACCTCATTTTTCCCGCTCAGAAAATCGACATCCCTGCCGGCACACCGCTCTATCGCAATCTCGATAAGAGTTGGGAGGAACGGATGGAGCAACCGACAGCTCGCCGCTATATCGACATAGCGCTGACACTACGCCAAGCCGGGCCGCGACGTCTGGTCCTCGAGGCCACAGCCGACGGGTTGGGCCGAGTAGGCGTAAGTTGCGACGCCGACATTTCGCCGGCCAAGAAGCCCGACAACGGCTATCGCGAGCGCACTCTCACCAAATTGGGCGACACTATATATCGCGCTAAAAGCCTTGAGGACAGTCTCGACGGGCTGTTTGTGCCGGCCTCAACGCTATCGGCACTGCGTCGCCAACTCACCGATGCACTGACAGCGACAGCAATGGCTCGCCATATACCGTCGCGACGCAAACCGGCCAAAGAGAACCTGAGATTGCCCGAAGGCGTAAAGCTCTCGCGCCACGACAACATTGCCAACGCCAAGGCCGAAGAGTTTTATCGCAGCTGCGGTGTAAACGGCAAGATTGCAAAAGCGATTGAGCTGACGCCGATTGAGCAACGCGACAAAGAGTTGAGAGTGATGACAACTCGCTACTGTCTGCGTCGCGAACTCGGCTACTGCTTGCGCAAAAGCGAAGGCAAGGATTTAAAAGGTCCGCTCTACCTCGCCGGCAACGGCTTTGCTTATCGACTCGACTTCGATTGCCGGCGCTGTGGCATGTCGGTCGTAGCTCAAGACAAAACTATATTACCAACAAACATATCAACCTACATAAATCGCTAACCCACAAATCAATAACGGAATATGAAAGAAGGAAGAATCTTGGTCACCGGCGGTCTCGGCTTTATCGGTTCGCACACAGTAGTCGAGCTGCTTCAAGCCGGCTATCAAGTCGTAATAATAGATGACCTTTCAAATACAAATATAGGAGTGCTCGACGGCATAGAAAAAATCACCGGCATCCGTCCCGACTTTATCGAAGGCTCATGTTGCGACATGGCTACACTCAAGCAGCTGTTTGCCGACTATAGCGACATCGCCGGCATCATCAATTTTGCTGCGAGCAAAGCCGTCGGCGAGTCGATACAAAAGCCTATACTCTACTATCGCAATAACCTCAACACGCTGATGAATCTGCTTGAGCTGATGGCGCCCAACGGTGTCAAAGGCATAGTGTTTTCATCGTCGTGCACCGTATATGGCGAGCCGGATGTAAACCCGGTCACCGAGCAAACGCCCATCAAGAAAGCGACATCGCCCTATGGCAACACCAAACAAATCTCGGAGGAAATTATCACCGACGTTATCAATGCGGGCGCTCCGTTCAAGAGCGTCATATTGCGCTACTTCAATCCCGTCGGCGCGCATCCCACGGCCGAAATCGGCGAGCTGCCCAACGGCGTTCCTCAAAACCTCATACCCTATCTCACACAAACCGCTATCGGCATACGCAAAGAGCTGAGTGTGTTTGGCAATGACTACGACACCCCTGACGGCTCTTGCATCCGCGACTTTATCGACGTTGTTGACTTGGCGCGCGCCCATGTGATGGCTATCGAGCATATGTTGAGCGACAAATCGCAAGACAAAATAGAGATATTCAACCTCGGCACGGGCAACGGCCTGTCGGTACTCCAATTGATTGACGTATTTGAGAAAGCCACAGGCGTGAAAGTGCCCCACCGCATAGCTCCGCGTCGCGAAGGCGATATCGAGAAAGTGTGGGCCGACCCGTCGTTGGCCAACAATGTGCTTGGATGGCGTGCCACGACGTCGATTGAAGACACCATGCGCTCGGCATGGAAATGGCAGTTGGCACTGCGCCAACGCGGCATCATGTAAAAGCAACCGACAACTATTGTCTAAAAAAATAAATCAGACCATGCGATACATTATATTATCAATGCTAATGCTCGGCGCTGCAACCGGCGCCTCGGCACAAACGACACGCGACGAAATGTATGCCACGCCCGAGAAAAACGGCGGAGTCTACTATGCTTATCCGGTTCACGCATCAGAGAACACGCCGGCGCCAAAAGGCTACAAGCCGTTTTATATAAGCCACTACGGCCGTCACGGTTCGCGCTACCTCATCAGCGACAACGATTATAGCACGCTGATAGAAGAGATGAAGAAAGCTCACGAAGCGTCGACGCTCACCGCTCTTGGCGAGGATGCTTACCAACGTCTGCTCGACGTTTGGGAGGAGGCCGAAGGTCGCGGAGGCGAGCTGACCCCACTGGGTGTGCGCCAACATCGCGGCATAGCACAGCGTATGTATGCAGCCTATCCCGAGGTGTTTACCGACAAGGCTGTGATGACAGCACGGTCGACACAGGTGATGAGATGCGCCCACTCGATGTTTTCGTTTGTCGAAGCGCTCAAGGAGCTCAACCCGAAGTTGGTAATACCGATGGAATCAAACAAGCGCAATATGGTGTATCTCTGCCATAGCGAACCGGCCTCGTGGGAGTTTAACGGCGACAAAGGCCCATGGAAGCAGGAGTATCTGAAATTTCGCGCAGCGAAAACCAATTCAGAGCGATTTGTCAAAGCTCTGTTCAACTCCGACGACTACATTTTGCGCTCGGTAAACCCCGATGAGCTGATGTGGCAATTTTATTGGTGTGCGGTAGACATGCAAAACATGGAAAACGAGGCAACGTTTTTCGATTTGTTTGAGCCCGAAGAGCTGTTTAACCTTTGGGAAGCGTTCAACGCCGAATTTTATATCCACAATGCCAGCTATCCGCGCAGCAACGGGGTGAATGTCGACAATGCCAAAAATCTGTTGACCAACATACTGACGACGGCCGACGAATATATTGCCAACGGCAGCAACGGCGCTACGCTGCGCTTTGGCCACGACGGCAACATCGTGCCGCTGGCAGCGCTGATGCAGCTCGAAGGTTGCCACGGCTATGAAAACGACCCCTACAAGTTTTATCAAGCGTGGACCGACTTTAAGGTTGCGCCCATGGCAGCCAACTTGCAGATAGTGTTTTTCAAAAATAAAACCGGCAACGTCATCGTTAAGTTTATGCTCAACGAGCGCGAGATTGCTATACCAATCGACTCAGACATCTATCCATTTTATCAATGGAGCGACGCTCGAGCATTTTTGCAAAAGATGATTGACACTCCTTCGAGCCAATACATTCCCGAAGAATATAAGTAAACCAATAGATATCAACGAAAAATGAACTTTCTAAGCAAAATTGGCGCAATGGCGCTATGCACGTTGGCTCTATGCAGCTGTGGCAGCAGCGGGTTTGAAGCGGAAACAGCCACTGCCCTATGCGATAAATCAGATTCGAGCCAACAGCTATCTTACGACGACTTCGCTCAGATGATTGAGCAGGAGCGTCTGGCTTTTGACAGCCGCGAATCACAAATGAAACAACTTCTCGACATCGCTGACAAACAAAAATTTGCAGAACAATATCAGCAGCTACGCAACGACAAGGAGTTTATGACAATGACCTCAATAAGCGAGCGTATGTGGCGCATATTGGTGTTGAATCAAGGCGGTTTTTCTGAGGAAAACAGCGAAAACTTTGCTCAGCTGTTTAATCAACACAAAATCATCGACCTATTAGACGACGACATACTTAGTCGTCTCGGCAAATAGCAAATCGTTATAGCAACAAAAAGCGCGGCCTGATTGGTCGCGCTTTTTGTTGTTATGCGTTTGGGGAAATGTTATTTAGCTTTGCGGCTGCCGAGGTAGAGATAGATGATGATGGCAGCATAAGCGACGATGCCGAGCAATTGCGGGAGCAGTTGGTCGCCACCGGTAGGCATAGGCATACCACACATGATTGAGATTGCGGCAAACACGCCAAAGAGGGCGCCACCGGCGATGAAGCCTGATGAGATAAGCGTACCGCGGTCGTTGCGAGCTTTGCAAACGTCGGCATCTTTTGAGCTATGGTTGACGAAGTAGTTGATAGCGCCACCGATAAGCATGGGGACGTTGAGGCTGAAGGGGATGAACATACCGAGGCAGAAGGCCAGGGCGGGGACACCGAGCCAGTTGAGCAGCAGGGCGAGGACTGCGCCGACGATATAGAGAATCCAAGGAGTTTCGCCACCCATCATGAGGGGTTCGATAACGTTGGCCATAGCGTTGGCTTGAGGCGCAGCGAGAGCGTTTTGGCCTTGGAAGCCGTAGACGTTGTTGAGGACGAGGATTACGCCACCGACGGTAGCGGCAGCGACGAGAGTGCCGAGAAATTTCCAGCTTTCTTGTTTGCGAGGAGTAGAGCCGAGCCAGTAGCCCACCTTGAGGTCGGTGACGAAACCGCCGGCCATTGAGAGGGCTGTGCAGACGACGCCACCAATAACCATAGCAGCGACGATACCTTTAGAGCCGCTCAAGCCGATGCCGACGAAGATAGCCGAAGCGATAATCAGAGTCATGAGGGTCATACCCGAAACGGGGTTTGAACCGACGATGGCGATTGCGTTGGCGGCGACGGTGGTAAACAGGAAGGCGATAACGGTAACAACTACCCAAGCAACGACAGCTTGCCACCATGTATCGATAACGCCAAACATGAAGAAGAGCAATACGTCCACGAGAGCCAAACCGATGAAGAATACGACATGCTTCATCGAGATGTCGAGCTGCCAACGCACGGGTTGTTTTGCGCCTGAGTCGCCTTTAAATTCGCGACCGGCGAGGCCGACGGCTTGACGGATGATAGGCCATGATTTGACGATGCCGATGATGCCGGCCATAGCGATACCGCCGATACCAATCATACGTGCAGAGCTTGAGAAGATTTCTTCGGGAGCCATAAACTGCATCTGGACGGTGCCGTAAGAACCCATCAACGGGATGATAACCCACCAAACGAAGGCAGAGCCGGCGAAGATGACGAAGCCATATTTCAGGCCAACGATGTAGCCCAAGCCGAGGACTGCGGCGCCGGTGTTGCAGCTAAACATGAATTTGGTTTTAGCGGCAAGGGCTTCGCCCCAAGAATAGGCGGTAGTAGTGATGGTTTCGGTCCACCAACCGAATGTGGCAACGATATAGTCGTAGACGCCACCGATAAGCGATGCGATAAGGAGTATTTTGGCTTGACCACCACCTGCTTTGGCTTGACCGCTGGCGAGCACTTGGGCTGTAGCGGTAGCTTCGGGGAAGGGGTATTTGCCGTGCATATCCTTGACGAAGTATTTACGGAAGGGGATGAAGAAGAGTATGCCGAGGACGCCGCCGAAGAGCGAAGCGAGGAAAATCTGGAGGAAGTCGACGGTAATTTCGGGATACTTGGCTTGCAAGATGTAGAGCGCCGGGAGCGTGAAGATAGCGCCAGCGACGATAACGCCAGAGCAAGCTCCGATAGATTGGATAATGACGTTTTGGCCGAGGGCGTCTTTTTTGCGCAGGGCGCCTGAGAGGCCGACGGCGATAATAGCGATAGGGATAGCGGCTTCGAATACCTGACCTACTTTAAGGCCGAGGTAGGCGGCGGCAGCAGAGAAGATGACGGCTAAAAGCAAGCCCATTGTCACCGAGTAGGGGGTGACTTCGCGGTAGGAGCGCGCGGGATTCATCATCGGGCGGAACTCCTCTCCGTCGGCGAGCTCGCGGAAAGCGTTGTCGGGCAATGTCGTGGGGTCGGCATCGCGATCGACGACGGGAGCGTCAACGGGATTGGATGTTGGATTGTTTGGTAATTCCATTTATGAAGGGTTGTTGGTTTGAGGCGTTGGGCGACTAAGGATGTCGAAGTGCTCGACAAGTATTTCAGTGATTGTACGTTGGATAGCGGTGCGGTCTTGCCATTGGCGAGTGCGGAGCTTACCTTCGATATAGAGTTTGGTGCCTTTGTCGATATAACGTTCGGCGGTTTCGGCGGCTTTGTCCCACATGACGATGTTGTGCCATTCGGTGCGTTCGGGCACTTGTTGACCGTTAGCGAGAGTGCGTGCAGGCTCGTTAGTGGCGAGAGAGAAAGTGGCAACGGCTCGCTGCTCAATATATCGCAGCTCGGGTTTGCGGCCAACGTTGCCGACTAAGATAACTCTATTGACTGACATGGTAAAAAAACTGTTGGAAAGAGTGAATATTTAATTTATAAAGATTAGTCGGCGAGGGCTTGCTTGAAGCGGTTGATAAAGTCGTCGGCCTGCTCGATAGAGAGGCAGAGGGGTGGCAGCAAGCGTATGATGTTGGTGCCGGCGGCTCCGGTAAACACATGATATTTCTCGATGAGACGGCGACGGAGCTCCTTGACGGGATAGTCCATTTCGATGCCAATCATGAGGCCACGGCCACGCAGCTCTTTGATTTGGGGTATTTGGCTGAGTTGTTGCATGAGATATTGTCCGACGCGGTCGGCATTTTCAACGAGATGCTCGTCGGCGAAGATGTCGAGGACGGCGCAAGCGGCAGCGCAAGCCAAGTGGTTGCCGCCGAAGGTGGTGCCAAGTTGGCCGTAAACCGGGGTAAATTTGGGAGAGATGAGCACGCCACCCATCGGGAAACCGTTGGCAATACCTTTGGCGACGGTGATGATGTCGGGGCGAATGCCGGCCCATTGGTGGGCGAAGAAACGGCCGGTGCGGCCATAGCCCGATTGTATTTCGTCGAGGATGAGAACCACGTCGCTGTCGGCAGTGAGTTGGCGGAGCTGACGGAGGAAGTCGTCGCCGGGCATTTGGATGCCGCCTACGCCTTGGATGCCTTCGATGATGACAGCAGCGACGTCGCCTTTGGCCAATTCGGCTTTAACGGCCTCGATATCGCCCAGCGGGACGAATGTCACGTGGGAGTTGGCGTTGATGGGGGCAACGATTTTGGGGTTGTCGGTAGCTTCGACAGCGGCTGATGTGCGACCGTGGAAAGCTTTATTGAAGGCGATTACGCGGCTGCGACCGGTGGCAAACGAAGCGAGTTTGAGGGCGTTTTCGTTGGCTTCGGCGCCTGAGTTGATCAAGAAGAGCTGATAGTCGTCGTAGCCTGAAGCCGGGCCGAGGCGGTCGGCCAATTTTTGTTGAAGAGAATTGATGACAGAGTTGGAGTAGAACACGAGCTTCGAGGCTTGGTCGGCCAAGGCTTTGAGGTAGCGGGGGTGGCTGTGTCCGACAGAGATGACGGCATGACCGCCGTAAAGGTCAAGATACTCTTGGCCGGCGGCATCGTAGGTGTAGCAACCTTTGCCGCTGACAATTTCTATATCAAAAAGAGGATAGACGTCGAAGAGTTTCATTATTATAAGTGTTTAAGTATGATTGTGTGTTTGTTAAAAAGACAAGTGGAAACCGATTGATGGGATGAAGGCATGGACGGCATAATCGGCGGTGAATGTGTTGCTGACCGAAGAGCCTGTGAGTCGAGAGGCCAAAAGGTCGGTGTAGGTGCAGCTACGGTTGTCGGCGCCGAGGCCGGCCACGTAGAGGAAAGCCGCGTCGATTGAGAAGTTTTTCAAGGGGCGGAATGAGATGCCGACCGAAGGCTCGAGCTTGGTCATGCCCGGAGTTTCGGGGTTGTAATAGTTTTTATCGACGGGCGAAGTGTCGACCATGAGGCCGGCACGCAGGTCGCAACGATTGGTGACGGCATATTGAGCACCGAGGCTGAAGGTCCAAGCGTTGTGATAGTTTTTCTCGATATGTTGGTCGAGCGACGACACTTGCTCGTCGAGAAACTCAACGTCGAGTTGACGATAAGCGTTCCAGCCGGTGAGTTGCGCGTCGAGAGCCAGTGTGAGGTTCTTAATAGGTTTGTAGCTGACGCCAAACTTATAGATGGCTGCGCAAGGCATTTGGGCTTTGAATTGCGATTGATTAATCATGCCCAATTGCGACTCGAGAATATTTTCGGCGATTTGGTTGGCATAGCTGACAGAGGCCATGCCGGCTTTGACTTTCATATTCATTTTTTGGCGATAAGCGACACCGACGGTCCATTGGTCGTTGATGTCGTACATAGCGCCGACGTTGACACCGACAGCGACGTCGGTTGTGCCTTTGAGGTTGACCGAGGCGGGAGCGGTATAGCTTTCGCCGAATGATGTGGCAGGATGGTTGATTTGCTGAATAAGATAGTCGAATGTAGAGGGGACAATCAGCGATTTGTTGAGGTCGACGCTACCCCAAGTGACCATCAAGCCCAAACCGATTGATAGGTTTTTGATGGGGCGATAGGCGACGGTAGGTTGAAGGGTGTAGGTTTTCAGGCTCACCGACTGATTGAGCACTGCGCCTGGCCAATTGTCGGTCCAGTTGATAGAGCTGCCGTAGGGGGTATAGAAAGAGACGCCAAATTTGAGGTTGTCGTAGACCGAGAAAGCGACGTGGGCAGCGACGGGAGTGGCGGCGCTGTTGTCGGTTTCGTAGGTTTTGGCATCGTTGATGGTAGTTTTAGCTGTAGCGAAGATGGCGGTGAAGCTACCCGACACTTCGAGCGATTTATCAAGCCAGCCAAGTCCGGCAGGGTTGAAGATGGGGCTTTGAGCGCCGAGATGGAGGGCTGTGCCGGTATGTCCCATACCGAGCTGAGTAGCACTAAGAGTGTTTATTTGGTAGCCTTCGGCCGAAGCCGAGAGCGCCAATAAAGAAGCTGTAGCCAGCGAGAGAAATGCTTTATTCATTAAGCCAAAAGTTTGGTGAAGGATAAAATCAGTGCAAAGATAGCACTTTTTCATCAAAAATCGGCTTTTTGTAACAGTCTGACCGACAATTAGGGACTAATAGTAGCAGCGGAGCCGGGGTCAAGCCATGCTTTGAGGGTGGCCCGAGGGGTTGGTTTTGTCGGGGTCGCCGATGGTAGGATTGGTGTTGGCTTTGTGGCTTGGCGTCTTCATTTTGAGTTTGTATTCGTCGAAGCCCTGGCCGTAGACGCCGTTGACGTTGGCTTGAGTGATGAAGGCGTCTTTGTCGATAGATTTGATGATGCGGTGGATGGTAATCGACTCATATTTGCGGCACACTACCAAAAGCACTTTCACCTCTTGTTTGCTATACCAACCCATTCCGTTGAGGATGGTGCAACCACGATGGGCATCGTTGTTGATGGCAGTGGCGATATGCTCCCAATGGCGTGAGAAGATGATAAATTGCACCGACTGGCGGTTGGAGTTGATTACTTGGTCGACCATCACCGAGACGATGAGCAGCACGACGAATCCGTAGACCACTTTAGAGATACCGTCTTGCACACCAAAGATGAGCAGCGAAGAGGAGATGATACAGAAGTCACAACATTGCATCGTGCGGCCGATGGAGACGTTGGTGCGGCGAGCTACGATGGCTGCTACGATATCGGTGCCACCGGTGCTGCCGTTGTGAGTAAACACCATACCTACGCCAAAACCGCAGAGCAACGAGCCTATGACGACATTCATGAAGGCCGAGCCTTCGCCGTTAACAATAGGTTCGGGGAATAACGGCACAAACAGACCAATCATCATTGAGATGACGGTAACGCCAAAAATCGTGCGGATAACGAAAGTGCGCCCCACTACCTTATAAGCTACAGCGAGCAGCAAGATGTTTACGACATACATCGTGACGGCGACAGGGATACCAAAGCCAAGAAGATTGAGCGAGGCATAGTAAACTACCTGACCGATACCGGCCATACCACCCATGATGACATCTTCGGGTTGAATGAAGGCTGCAAATCCGAACGCATAAATGGCGATTCCCACAACGATCATAAAGTAGTCGCGTGTGTTAATCCATAACTTACTCTTAACAAGCTGCATGACAGTAGGGTTAATATTTAGGGGCGTGAAGCCCTGTGGTTTTCGCCTCAAAGTTAATGAAAAATTCGTAATAATTCATTATTATTTTTTCCTCAAGGCAAATATCGAAATCGCCACGGCCAACAGCGATAGGAACAGTGGTAGCGGTGAGGCCGTGCTACGGAGCGAGGTGGTCGTAGAAGCCTCGCTCCGAGAGGTGGCAATCGTGTCGCGCCGGCTGAGAGTGTCGACACGGGCGACGGAAGATGTTTGAGTGTGAGCCGTCGATGCGTTGGCTCGGCGGGCGTTAATCAGCAAGATAGAGCCGTCGGCAGAGCGCAGAGCG
Source organism: uncultured Barnesiella sp. (assembly GCA_964490275.1). Lineage (GTDB taxonomy): Bacteria > Bacteroidota > Bacteroidia > Bacteroidales > Muribaculaceae > JAGBWK01. The sequence continues at coordinate 1,052 of CAZBBL010000025.1, read as the reverse complement.
ATGCGCGGCGAGTCGAGAGCCAGCGAGATGTCGCAACGTAGCGAGTCGAAGCTCAAGAGCGAGCTACGTTGCTCTACGGCGACCGAGGCGATACTGTCGCCGGCGACATTGACAGCAGTATGGCGCGAGGAGCTGCAGCCCGCCATTGAGAGGCCAAGCAACAGAGCGTAGGCGATATGTTTCATAGCTCGTAGTCGACATTAAAACATGGACAATCTTTAGCGGCAAATTGGTTGTGGCCATGGATGGTGGCGGTGGGATAGCGACGACGAAGTTCGGCGACGAGTTGACGCAGAGCCCGGCGCTGGTTGGGGGTGCGAGTGTCGGCGGGATGGCCATCGGCATCGAGTCCGCCCACATAGCATACGCCAATCGAATGAGCATTGTAGCCGCGGCAGTGTGCTCCGATTTCGGCCTCGGGTCTCCCCTGCTCTATTGAGCCGTCGAGGTCGACGACATAATGGTAGCCGATGGCACGGAAGCCGCGCTGACGATGCCACAGGTCGATATCGGCAGCGTGGACGTCGCGTCCGGCAGGCGTTGCCGAGCAGTGAATAATTATTTTGTCAATCGAGCGCATTGCAGTCCTCCTTTCGTTTTGAGAGCATATCGGCGATGAGTCGCGAGAGTTGTTGGAGCGAGTCGGCGCTGAGAGCCGACAGTCCGATATGTTCGAGTTGGCGAATCTCCTCTTTGCGATGGGTCGACTCGAGGACTGATTTAAGTTCGCAGAAGATGCAGTAGGCTCCGAAAATCATGGTCAAGAACGGTGCGGCGAAGATGACGGTGGCGAGCAGGTCGATACACGACAAGCAAATCATAGGCAGAAAATACTTAACGGCCTTTTCACACGTGCGTTTGTAGCCTTTAGAAGTAGCTTTGTGGCCCATACGTCGCGATTTGGTAACGCCGGTAATCAAGTCGACCCCCATAGCGACGATAACGGCGCAGTAGCACAGAGCGAGCCAAACGGTTTGGCTCATCAAGTTGGTTTCAATAAATTGTTTAAGCATAGCTCATTGATTTAAGTTGGATTTTTACCGATTGAGTTA
>CAZBBL010000024.1:6973-20297 GCA_964490275.1 uncultured Barnesiella sp. | reverse complement strand
CTATATTATTAATACTCTGTCTTGTCGGTCTTTGCATCCCATTTGCGGAAACCGGCAATAGTCAGTTCATTGCCCATAGGTATGCAAGGAATCAAGCGCTCAGCCTTAGGCTTGTCAAATTCGCGATAGATAAAGCGATCGCTAAAATTGATAGCGTCGGCATCGTCTTGAGTATTGCCATAATATATGCGGCTCACACCGGCCCAATACAGTGCGCTCAAGCACATCGGACACGGCTCGCACGAGCTGTAGACTACACACCCTTTCAGGCTGAATGTCTGTTCGGCAGCACACGCATTGCGGATAGCGTTGACCTCGGCATGTGCCGTAGGGTCGTTGGTTAATGTCACTGAATTGACTCCGGTGGCGACAATCTCACCATCGCGCACTATCACCGCCCCAAACGGGCCTCCGCCTCTATCTATATTTTCAAAGGCCAAATCGGCAGCCATCTTCATAAAACGGCGGTCGTCATCTGTAATTTTTATTTCTGAGTTCATATGTATTTTTTAATTAAGAATCAATATATAAACAAAGCAAACCTCATTAGCGGTCGACACTGAGTCGCAAGATTTGAGTGCCGTCGTCTACCACGGCAAAGGCCGCCGACGCTCTCACGCCAACCACCCAAAGCACCTCATCATTGCGTGTAAGCACTAAAGCCTTGCGTCGCTCCGATAGCGTCGACTTGCGCTCGGCCAAGATGTCGCTCACCAGGCGCGTACCTTTCATGCCAAACGGTCGCATACGGTCTCCGCGAGCAACCGTGCGCAAGCGCAAATTCGGAGCTCCGTCGAGCACCGATTTATGGAGATATATCGTCGAAGCATCACGCTTCTCTTTGCGAAATTGCTCATAAGAGATTTCAGTAAGCTTCAAGCCGTGAGGCAATGTCGATGCCAACAAGTCGATAGCAATATCAATCGGCTCTGACTCATCGACCTGCATCAGTCGGCCGTAGCTCAATTCGAGACGTCGACCGTCGACCATGTCAAACATCAAGCCCGAGCCTGTAGCTGCGGCGATATCGGCTGCAACCGTATTGTTGACTCCCGGAGGGAAACATACTCTCAACAAATGAAACAAAAGTGTCGGGGTGTCTGTCTCAATCGCTCTTACGCGGTCCATATCGATTACCCCCTCCTCAATCATCAGTTCACTCATCATACGGCGCAGCAAGTCGTTGAGCAACGTCGATGTAGCGGCTACGTTGGCCGCGCTCGTCAAGATGCCGTGCATTGCCCCCGGGCAAAGGCGCTCAGCCTCGGGCAGCAACGTGTTGCGAATAGCGTTACGGCGATAGCAATCGAGCGCATTGGTGCTATCCGTGCGGAATGATAAGCCACGGCGAGCAAGATACTCCTCAACTTCGCTACGGGTCAATCCGAGCATCGGTCTGATATAAATGTCGCGTGAGGTAGGGATACCTCGCAAGCCGTCGACGCCCGTGCCTCTAAACAGGTTGAGCATCACCGTTTCGGCAAGGTCTTCGCTATGATGAGCCGTAGCCACAGCTCTGAGATGCAACTCCCGAGCCATCTTCTCAAACCACTCATAGCGCAGTCGGCGACAAGCCATCTCTATCGACTCGCCACCAAGGCGCAAAGCCTCGGTATCGAAGTCGACAACCCGCAATTCAACGCCAAGATTGGCGCACATATCGCGACAAAAAGCCGTGTCGCCATCGCTCTCAGCTCCACGTAAATGGAAATTGCAATGGAGCGCCACGGCATCATAGCCGCCATCGGCCAAAGCCACAAGCAACGACAGCGAGTCGGCGCCGCCACTAAAGGCTACACCGATACGACCGCCATCGGGCAGGCAGCCAATCTGATGCATACGCGCCGAAACCTTCTCGACGAATGCATCGCGAGTCAATGTCTCATTCTTAGCCATGTCGCGATTTGAAATTACGTCTGCAATATAAGAAGAATTGTCATGTAAATCAAGTAACAAGCCACTAATATTGCTCCTTCAACTCGATTTATACGATGATTGCCGAAGAACCTGCCGAATAGCAAAAACAGCGCCGACGCCAATGTCAGCGTCATCAAATCGAGGTTGCCTATTGCGCCAAAACCCAATGGACGTATTGTCGCAGAGCAGCCAAGCACTAAAAAAACGTTGACGATACAGCTGCCTATCACATTGCCAATCGCCAAACCGGGCTTGCCCTTTATGGCAGCTGTGACAGAGGTCGCAAGTTCCGGAAGCGACGAACCCAAGGCGGCAATTGTCAATCCTATTATAGTATCGCTCACACCAAGGCTCTTAGCCAAATCGCTTGCAGCGTCGACAAAGAAGTCGCCACCAACAACCAACAATGCCAATCCGCCAAGGCTGTAAACAATGGCCCGCCAAAGAGGCATTTCCGAGTCGTTTTTAGCCGCGGTAGGCTCAATGGGCTCGCTTTTGGCTCGAGCAAACGTATAGCGCATAAACACGGCAAACAGTAGCAACAATACAATGCCATCGACCCTGGTGAGCATCGACGCTGCATCGCCGTCGAGCAGCACGCCATTGCCCATCGCCAACAGCACCAGCGACGACAATAATACCATCGCTATATCCTTGCTCAGCAATCCGCGCTCTACCGACATCGGCCTTATCATTGCCGTCACGCCGATTATCACCAGCAGATTGAAAATATTGCTCCCCACTATATTACCGATAGCCAAACCGGCATTACCGTCAATCGACGATATTACCGATATTACCAATTCGGGTGTCGAGGTGCCGAAAGCTACCACCGTCAAACCTATCACCAAATCAGACAAGCCAAAGCGTTTTGCTATAGCCGACGACCCGTCGATAAGCTTATCGGCGCCAACCAAAATGGCTACCAAGCCAACTAATATGAGGAGTATTTCTATTATCACTATTTATTGTCTTCTTGTTTATCTTTGTCGAGAAACGAATAGTCGAGCTGTGGCAGCGACCAATTATAGCGCAACGCAAACATACGCAATATGATAATCATCGCCGCACATATCGATTCACAAACTATTTGCGACATGCCCATCGAACTGGTTGCCCAATAGGCCAAGCCGCCGGCTATACAAGCCGTAGCATAGATATCTTTACGGAAAAACAGTGGCTCTACATTAATCAAGATGTCGCGAATGACACCGCCAAACGAACCCGTAATCGTGCCCATGACAATAGCCACCCACATCGGATAATCGTGCGACAAGCTTTTGTCGATACCAATCACCACAAATAGGGCCAGACCTATCGTATCGAATATAAAAAGCATCTTGTTCATGCTTACCAACACTCGTCGGAAGATCACTACCGTCAACAGCGACAACCCTGTCACCGCCAAGTAAACCCAGTTTTGCATCCAAAACACAGGTATCCCGAGCAGCAAATCGCGCAGCGTGCCACCACCGATAGCGGTAACCAAGCCTACCGTATAAGCTCCAAAGAGGTCAAAACGTTTGTATGCAGCCAATCGGATACCACTGATAGCAAACGCCACCGTACCGATAAGCTCAATGATATAAAGAAATGTATTATCCATTGTTTTTATAAAAGCGACAAAATTCCTTGATGATACAATTCAGGCAATCGGGCCGACGTGCCTTGCAAGTGTAGCGCCCATGGAGTATCAGCCAATGGTGCGCGTCGGGGATATCCTCTGCAGGAATATATTTGCATAGCTCACGCTCGGTTTGCAACGGGTTGCGCGAATTGGTTGTCAGCCCTATTCGTTCACTGACGCGAAACACATGAGTATCTACCGCCATCGCAGCACGATTAAATACTACCGCGAGCATCACGTTGGCTGTTTTGCGCCCTACACCGGGCAGCTTCATAAGATTGTCGATATCCGACGGCATCTCCGAGCCAAATTCCTCAACCAGCGTCTTGGCAGCTCCTATTAGCGAACGAGTCTTATTATTGGGATACGATACCGACTTGATATATTCAAACACCGCCTCGGGCTGAGCCACAGCCAACGACTCGGGCGTTGGATATGCCTCAAACAGCGCCGGCGTTACCACATTGACACGCTTGTCGGTACACTGCGCCGACAAGATTACCGCCAACAACAGATGGAAAGGCGTGTCGTAGTGGAGCTCGGTCTTAGGCGAAGGCATAGCCTCGGCAAACCGTTCAAGCACCGATTTATAGCGTTGTTTGATTGTCATGCACGATATATAGAGATAATTCGCTGTGTTGCAAAGAAGCCGGCTGCCGTAGCCAATAGTCCGCCGACAATAGTGATTGCCAAATAGATTGCTGTCGACGACCATCTACCTTGCTGCAATAGTGCAAACGTATCGTAGGCAAACGACGAATAAGTCGTGAAGCCTCCCAATAAGCCTACTATAGCCAAGCGGTTGAACCATCGTGGCATATCAAGATCGATTGCGACAGCCCAAAACACGCCAATGAGCAAGCAGCCCACGATATTGACCACTGCCGTCAGATAATATTTGTCGGTAGCAAACAGAGGCAGGTTTTGCACCCCAAACCTCAACATTGCCCCGGCAGCTCCTCCGGCGCCGACAATCAAAAAATCGCTAAAGCTGCACGCCATTGCGTCGTAGATATAAAACGGTTATCGGCCAATTAGTGAGCCGATTTAAATTCTTCGAGGAAACGTACGTCGTTCTCTGAGAACATACGCAAGTCTTTCACCTGATATTTCAGGTTGGTAATACGCTCAATACCCATACCGAGAGCAAAACCTGTATATTCCTTGCTGTCGATGCCACAAGCTTCGAGCACGTTGGGGTCGACCATGCCGCATCCGAGGATTTCTACCCAACCCGTACCTTTACAGAATGAGCAGCCTTTACCGCCACACAGGTTGCAAGAGATATCCATCTCAGCCGACGGTTCGGTGAAGGGGAAATAGCTCGGGCGCAAACGTATTTGCGTCTCGGGGCCAAACATCTCGCGAGCGAAATAGAGCAGCGTCTGTTTCAAATCTGCGAACGACACGTTTTTGTCGACATACAGAGCCTCTACCTGATGGAAGAAGCAGTGAGCTCGGGCCGAAATAGCCTCGTTGCGATATACGCGTCCGGGGCAGATGATGCGAATCGGCGGCTGTGTTTTCTCCATCACACGGCTCTGAACCGACGATGTGTGTGTACGCAACAACACGTCGGGCTGACGTTTGATAAAGAATGTGTCTTGCATATCGCGTGCAGGGTGGTCTTCTGCAAAGTTGAGCGATGAGAACACGTGCCAGTCGTCTTCGATTTCGGGGCCTTCGGCAATTGTAAAGCCCAAGCGACGGAAGATAGCGATAATCTCCTCGCGCACAATCGACAGCGGGTGACGTGTGCCGAGATTCAACGGAGCCGGAGTACGGGTCAAATCCAAGCCTTCCAAACCGGTGTCGGCTGTAGCCGAAGCCTCACGCAACGAATTGATGCGCTCGGTAGCAAAATTTTTAAGCTCGTTGAGCGCTTGGCCGATAGCCTTTTTGCTCTCTGCGGGCACATTGCGGAAGTCATTGAACAGCAGCGATACTTCGCCCTTCTTACTTAGGTATTTTATTCTCAGCGCCTCTACTTCAGCCTCTGTCGTGGCCGTCAGCGCCTCAATTTCAGCTTTGAGGGAGTTGATTTTTTCTAACATTGTCGATAATTATCAAGCATTGGGCCGAATAGCCGACCCGTTAAACAGCTGCAAAGTTACAAAATTTATCTCGTCTTCGCTTATTTACTTCAAAAATATTTCTTTTGCCTCCACTACAATTTTACATTCCCGATGCTGCTGGAGCAGAGCTGCCACCTTGCAGGTCGTCATTGGAGATAGTTTTGGCTACTTTCTTCACTTGCGCTTTGACGCTACCGAATCGCAGCGACACCTCCAGACCAAACTGGCGCACCTTTTCCATGCGATTCACGCTGTAGCCGGTATAGTCGCCACGATTGTAGCTGGTGCGCATCTCCATCGGACAGATAAACGGCATGCGAGCATAGGCCTTCACCGTCAAGCGATCGTCTTTGAGGAAGGAGCGCTGGAGCGAAATTTGATGGAACATACCGCGAAGCGTAGCGTCGCTGTAAGAGTATAGACTATACAAGTCGCCGGTGGAATATGCAATCATACCTTCGGCACGCAATTTCCAAGGCAGCTTTTGTGTGATGCTACCAAACACGCCGACGCCCCAACGATTATTTGAGAGACCGAGCGAAGGCGTTCTTATATCCTGATAAGCACAACGAGCATTCACCATCAGCGATGTTTTCAGCGTCGGGCGCCAATTGACATACGCCGAGAAGACGACATCGCGTTCACGGCCCGTGTTGCCATAGGTCGATATGGTGACATCATTTTCGTTGGCGCTAACCATGCTCACGATATCATTGTTAGATTGGCTGTAGTCGACCGAAAAGTCGATGCTCAACTTCGGTTTATACAGGCTATAATTGAGCGCAAAATTGTCGCGACGTATACTTTTCAAATCAGGATTACCAAACGAGATTGATGTAGGCGACTCCTCCACTGCCGGATTGAGCCAGCTGATACCGGGGCGATTGATACGCGTTTGATATGTAAGCTTGAGCGAGCTTTCGGCGTTTAACTGATACATTACCGATGCATTGGGCACCCAATCGCTCAAATTGCTCGAAAAATCTTCGTCTGAGCCATCCTTAAACTGTGCAGCCAAATGAGAAAACTCATAGCGCATTCCCGCTCTTCCGCTCCATGCGCCATACTGCAAACGATAGTCGAAATAGGCCGCACCTATCGACGTGCGGTGTACAAAGTCGCGATGCGTCTCCCCTACGCCTACATATTCTCTGTCGTCTAAAGAGTGGTTGTTGCGTTGAATAAATTTGCCACCCACAGCGAGCGTATGATGGTCGTTAAGCGGGCGTGTCCAATCGACCTGCGCAGTGTGCTCGATGAAATTTAAAACAGACGAACTGTTGATACCGCTATACGATACGGGGAAGTTGATACACTCGTCATATTCGGTTTGAGTGTCGGTATTGCTTTTGTTGGTTGATATAGCATACGACAGCGTCACGCTCTCGCCACGTCGATGAGTCAAGTGTTGATAGTTGAAATTGCCGTTTATGTCGAAATATTTCTGACGAGGTATAAACGAGCTTTGTGCAAATGAATAAATCAGCGATTGGTCGGGAGCATAGCTCGCTTGAACTGAATTGTTTGTATATTTCAGGCCGTAGTTGTAACCGCCAAACTCCATCGTAAACAGATTGAGCGAATCGAGCTCGTAGCTGGCATCCATCATATAAGAGAGGACATCGGCCTTACCGCTGTTGGCCGAATGCGTCTCCACGGTATTGCCGGTATTGACATATGTATATCGGCTCTCTGATTTCTGACGCGACTTCGCTTTGCTCTGGCTGAAATAGCCTACATTGGCCGACATGGCAAATTTACCGATATTGCCGGTAAGCCAAACCGACCCCGATGGCTTTGTGCTCATTGTGCTTTCGGCCACACGCACCGACCCCATCAACCCGTTAATCGACGAGTTTTCGACCGTGACGATATTGATTATCGCACCCACGCCTTCGGCATCTTCCTTAGCTCCGGGCTCGGTGATAACCTCTATTTTCTTTATCATTGCAGCCGGTATCGAGGCTAATATATCTTTTGCGTTGCCGGTCAACTGATTGCTCGGCCGACCATTTTTATAGATTTTAAAATTGGATTGTCCACGCACTTTTACAGTTCCGTCGGCATCGACTGTCACCAACGGCACCTTTCGCAAAATCTCCTGCACTGTCGATGTCTTTGAATCGTCGTCGGCCTGCACGTCATAGCCCAAGCGGTCGATTTCTTTCGACACCAACGGGCGCATAGCTACAACCTCAACCTCCTGCAACGATGCGTCAGACTCTCTGATTGTAAGCGTGCCCAAATCGACAGTGGCGTGGTTGCTATCAACTTTAAACTCTGCTTTAATCGGCAATTTGCCTACCGAATTGATTGTCAAGCGATAGTCGCCGGCCACGGACAAACGTTGCAGAAAAGCACCCGCATCGTCTGTTATACCGGTAGATACCGGCCTTATCGTGTCTTTTAACGCAAATACACGCACCGTAGCATAAGCCTCGGGCAACATCGATTGATCAACAACCATTCCCTTGACGACATAGTCGGCCAAAGCCGACGACACGCCGCCTACAAGCATCGACAAGAATAAAATACTTTTGGTAAGTAGTGACATAATGAGTGATTAAATCTATTTGATTGGTATTTTCGTTTTATATACGCACAACAGCTTAAATTGTTACAAAAGTAGCTCATATATTTTTCGCCACTCCACTTTTAGTAAGCTTTAACAAAAAAGTGACGATTCTGCATCTGAATATCATTAATTTTAGCTACTTTCGCACGAATAATATAATCCACCTACATCAATGCAAGGTATCAAAGTAAAAATCATCAATCGCTCCCACCACCCACTCCCTGCTTACGGCACTCCCGGCTCGGCCGGAATGGATGTCAGAGCCTTTCTGAAACACCCGATTGTGCTCCAACCGCTCGAACGCGTATTGGTGCCCACCGGGCTATATATTCAACTCCCCGAAGGCTATGAATGTCAGTTGCGCCCACGCTCAGGCCTCGCCCTCAAAGCCGGCATCACCCTGGCCAACTCTCCCGGCACCGTCGACGCCGACTATCGTGGCGAAATCGGTGTAATTCTCATCAACCTCTCCAATCAACAATTCGTCATCAACGATGGCGAACGCATCTGCCAAATGGTTATCGCTCGCTATGAACGCGTAGATTGGGAGCCGGTCGAAGAAATTGACGAAACTCTCCGTGGCGACGGCGGCTTTGGTCACACCGGCACCAACTAACTATCCCCCACCCCTACTACATCTCTGATGAAACTCAACGCTCAACGCTTTATCATATTATCAACCGTCGTTGTATCCCTGATCGGTTCGCTGCTCTCTTCAGCTCGCGATAAAGGCCCGACCGCCGCCGACCGCCGCAAAGCCGACTACATATTTATGGAGGCGCAGCGTCAACGCGCTCTCGACGAAACCGACAGCCACTTCCAGCTACTACAACGCGCCTACAGCCTCGACACTACCGCCACCTCTGTCGGACAAGACCTCGGCTACTACTACCTCGCCATGGCCTCCGACAAATCTCCTATGGGGAAACTCGGATTTCAACTGATGAAGCGCCATTTCGATGCCAACCCATCCGACTACTACTCATCAATCTTCTACGGCAGCATCGTCAACCAGCTACGCCTCCCCGGCGAATCGCGTCGCGTTTGGACCACCCTCGACTCCATTTTCCCCAACAAAACCGATATAGCCGTCAAGCTCGCCGAGTCTTACGCATCTTCCGCCGACCCCACCGATTGGGACCGCGCCCTCACCACTATCCAACGCATCGAAGACGCAAACGGCAAAGACGGTAGCCTTTCGGCACAACGAATACGCATCTACGTATTGCGCAACGACACCGCCGCCGTCGTCTCCGAGTTGCAATCTCTCATCCAATATTCGCCCGAAAACATCCAAAACATCGTCTATGCCGGCGATGTCTACGACGCTCTCGGTCAACCCGACTCCGCCATAGTCTACTACAACCGCGCCTGCCAACTCGACCCAACAAGCGGCTTGGCCCACTATCGTCGTGCATTCTTCTATCGCGAAAACAACGACTCTATCAACTACGAACGCGAAATCTTGCAAACTCTGATGCAACCCGACCTCGACCCCGACGTCAAAAAAGGGTTCATCACAAGCTATGTCCAAGACAACCTCGGCGACTCTACCGCCACCCCAAAAATCAACAGCGTCTTTAGCACCGTAGTATCGCTCCACCCTCGCGACACCGACCTGCGCGACCTCTATGCCCAATATCTCTCGGCCACCGACCAATATTCATCGGCCGTAGAACAACTCCACTACGCCATCGACATCGACCCCTCTAACGCCGATAGATGGTATCTGTTGATTCAATGCCTCGCCAACGACAACAATTACGACGAAGCTATTGCCGAAGGCAAAAAAGCCGTCGAATATGTCCCCGACGAAATCAACATCTATGCCGCCACAGCCGGCGCCGCAATGGGAGCCAACCGCTACGACGAAGCCTTGGATTGGTTCAAAAAAGCACTCGACAAATGCGCCCCAACCGACGCCGTCGTTCGCTCCAATATCCTCACCGCCATCGGCGATTGCTACTACCAACTCAACGACCGCGACAACGCCTTTCAATCATATCGCGACGCTATCGACCTCAACTCTACCAACTACCTCGCCAAAAACAACTACGCCTACTTCCTCGCCTGCGACGAAACCGACCTCGACACCGCCGAACGCTATGCCTTCGATGTCATCACCGCAGCCGACAACAAAAGCGCCACATCTATCGACACCTATGCTTGGGTGCTCTTCAAACAAAAGAAATATGAGCAAGCCAAGCAATATATCGACCAAGCTCTCACTCTCGAAGAAAACCAACAAGCCGACGTCTACGACCACGCCGGCGATATATACTATTGGAACCAACTGATTGACCAAGCCGTAAAATATTGGCAAAAAGCTCTTGAACTCGACCCCGACAACGCCAACATTCGCCGCAAAGTCAACAACAAAGCCTACTATAAATAGTCTGGAAATGACACCCTTTAGATATAAAAATCTGCTCTACTTATTGGCTGCTCTTATCGTCACGATTGGTGTAGCCTCATGCTCCACATCCCGCTCCACATCGCAATCAACCGACGCTCAATATCAGGCAGCCTCAGTCAGCGACTGCTTCAAAGCGCTTACCGCTACCTACTCCGATTGGCAACAGATCAACGTCCCTATCAAAGTAGCCATCGAATCGCCTACCAAGCTGTCAGCCTCGGGCCGTGCCTATATGCAGCGCGATAAATATATCTACATCTCGATGCGTTTCCTCGGCATGGAAGTAGCCAACGCATATATCGACACCGACTCCATCATCGTCTGCGACAAAATGAACCATCGCTACGTCGGCGAAAGCATTCGCGACCTGCTCGCCGGCGCCGACATCACCTTGGCCGACCTCCAAAACCTCCTACTCGGACGCGCATTTATCGCCGGCGACGGCTCTATCTCAGCCTCGTCATCGTCGAAAGTCAGTCTCAAAGACAACGGCGACACCTGGTCAATCACACCTCGCAAAAAAAACAAAACATTTACATACGCTTTTACAATCGATAGCTCTACCAACACGCTGAGCCTCCTCGACATCGCCACCGGCAACTCTGCGGCCACAGTCAACTACGACAACGCCTACGCCACATCGTGCGGCACATTCATGTCGTCGGCCAACGTCAAAGCCCCCATCGGCAAATCTCGTCTCAACGCCACGCTGAGCTTCACATTCAAGTCGGCCAAATTTTCCGACGTCAAAGTCAAGCGCCCATCCCTATCGGGATATACTCGCATCACCGCCGAGCAACTGCTCAAAGCCCTATCCAACATGTAACAGCGCATCAATCAAATACCCTCAAGCAATATCATCACAGTGATTACCTCAATAAAAAAAATAGCTATCTGCCTGCTCGCCGCCCTCACCCTATCGACGACGTCGCCCGTTAGCGTTTACGCCGCCCACCGCAAAGCCCGCACGACTAAAACCACCAACTCTAAATCGTCAAAATCTGCTCCGGCAAAAACATCCTCAGGCAAATCGCAAAAAAAATCATCCAAACAAAAAAGCTCGGCAACTCCTACCGACTCTAAATCGATAAGACAACAAAAAGAGCGCAACGCTCGTCAAATTCGCGAAACCGACGCCCAAATCAAAGAAAACAACCGACGCGTAGCCGCCAGCCTCAACGACCTCAACCGCATCAAAGCCGACATCTCCGACTGCAACGTCGCCATTTCTCACCTCGGCTCTCGCATCGACTCAATATCAGCCAAGACAGCCGTTCTCAACGACTCTATCAATGCCCTCAACCAACGCCTCGACAACCTGCGCAGCGCCTTCGCCGCCGCTTTGCGCAACTCGCGTCAAGCACGCTCGTCGATGAACAGCTTCACTTTTATATTCTCCTCTCAAACATTCACCCAGGCCTACCGCCGATATCGCGCCTTGCAGCAATTTGACAAATGGCGCTCACGCAAAGCCAACGAAATAACCGACGTCGTCGACAACCTCAACCGTCAGCGCCATCAGCTCGACTCCCTCCAAAATCAACAGCGCTCTGCTATGGCTCAACTCAACGCCGGACGCACTCAACTCCAAACCAAACAACGCGAAAACGACCGCATCGTCGCCGACCTCCGCACCAAAGGCGAACAGCTGCAACGCGTGCTGCGTCAACAACGCGACGAAGCCTCTCGTCTCGACCGCGAGCTCGACCGCATCATCGCCCAAGAACAGAAAGCAGCTGAGGAACGCCGCCGTCGCGAAGAGGCCGAAGCTCGTCGTCGCGAACAAGAACGCCAGGCCCGCTTAGAACGTGAACGCATCGAACGCGAACGCGCTGCCCAAGAGAAGGCTGAACAAGAAAAAGCAGCCAAAGAAAAAGCCGAGCAAGAGAAGGCCTCTAAAGACAAAACCGACAAAGCCCAGCCAAAGAAGGACAAAAAAGCTAAGGCCGACACTCCAAAACCCGAGACCAAACCCGAGACCAAGCCCGAGACCAAGCCCGAGACCAAGCCCGAAGCCAAACCCGACAGCCACAGCGATATGGCCGCCAACACTCCCGCTCGCCCGTCAACCGAACTCGGAGCCAACTTCGGCGACAACAAAGGTCGTCTCCCATTCCCCGTCGACGGACAACATAAAATCGTCAAACATTTCGGCCGCTCTCACCACCCCGATTTCCCCAACCTCGAAACCGACAACGCCGGTATCGACATTCAGACAGCTCCCGGCGCCAACGTCAAAGCCGTATTTGAGGGTCAAGTGTCGGCAATCTTCTGCCCCGACGGCTACAACAATGTCGTAGTAATTCGCCACGGCAGCTACGTCACCGTCTACGCCAACCTCGGCTCGCTCAACGTCCACACCGGGCAGAAAGTGTCTCGCGGACAGTCGCTCGGCAAAGTCTATGTCGACACCGCCGACAACAACCGCAGCATACTCCACTTCGAAATTCGCAACGCTACCAACGCCAATAACATCCGCAAAGAAAATCCCGAATCATGGCTACGTTAAGACGCCGCTCTCTCTCGGCCGGCATACTCAAAGCGATGGGCATCTTCTCAGGCGTGCAAGTGCTCAACATACTCTGCGCCATTGTGCGCACAAAGTTTGTAGCGCTTTGGATCGGTCCTGTTGGCGTCGGCCTCTTCGGCCTTTACAATTCAGCCATCGACACGCTCTCTACGCTCTCTCAATTGGGCATCCGCAACAGCGCCGT
>CAZBBL010000024.1:0-6873 GCA_964490275.1 uncultured Barnesiella sp. | reverse complement strand
TGCTGCAAGGCTTGCGTCGTCTGCGCCGACTGGCTAACGCATCTATCGTCGGTGCAATTGCCGCCCTGCTCATTTCGCTACCGCTGTACTACTATTGGGGAATCGACTCCATCGCGCCGTCGATTGTTGTCTACGCCGCCGTCACTCTCATTGCCACACTGTTCTATCGCGAACGCCTTCCCAAAGCCGACCCCACGCCTACCCCGTCTGAAACATTACGCGAGGGCGCCGGCTTCATTCGCTTAGGCATCTTCATGACCGCCTCGGCCTTCATCACATTGGCTCTCAACTACCTGTTTATGGCCTACCTCAATGCCTCTGCCGATACCGACACCGTTGGTTACTACCAAGCCGGCTACACCTTGGTCAATCGCTACATCGGGCTTGTGTTTACAGCCATAGCAATGGAATATTATCCCCGACTCACAGCATCGGCCTCCTCACGTCTGCGCACAAACATCTTCGTCAGCCACGAATCTGCCATGGCGCTCTACGTCATACTCCCCGTAGCCATAGCCTTCATGTGTGTCGACGACCTCGTCATCAGGCTTCTCTACAGCGGTTCGTTTACAGTCGTTGCTCCAATGGTGACACTCGCCCTGGTAGGCACCGTCTTGCGAGCTCTATCGTGGTGTATCGCCTTTGTCATCCTCGCTCGCGGCGACGGCAAAGCCTACTTGCTTACCGAGTCAATCAGCGCCCTCGTCGCCTTGGTGCTCAACGTTGTAGCCTACCGCATAGGCGGATTGACCGCCCTCGGCGCAGCCTATATCGGATGGTATTTGATTTATCTCGCTACAGTATGGATTGTATGTCGTCGGCGTTACAACTTTAGCCTCAGTAAGCCTACCTCTCGCCTTGCCATACTGACGCTCTTGCTCTGCATCGTAGCCGCGGCCATCAGGTTGCTGCCTACGCTTGTCGACATCCCCACCATCGTCGGCATCGACGCCACTCGCTTCCTGTTGGGCATAATCGCCGTTGCCACTGCCATATTCAGCTTCCGTCGCCTTCGCGCATTAACTTCACGCCGATAAAAGCAGCAGCCCTTCAATCGCTGATTATCAGACAATCGAAGGGCACCGCTTGTATCCCCGTGGGGAGTCGAACCCCAATCGTTGGAACCGGAATCCAATATTCTATCCATTGAACTACGGAGACTTAAAATCTTACATTTTCGCCCGTTTTTGGGGCGATAACCGTGCAAAAGTACTATTAATTTGCTAAATTTGCAAAAAACAAATATACCTTCGGCCAATGGATGTGAAAATCGAACAATCGTGGAAGCAACAGCTCTCCGACCAATGGAGCGAAGCCTATTTCGCCGAGTTGACAAGCTTTGTGCGCCAACGCTACGCCAACGCCTGTATCTACCCCCCGGCACATAGTATCTTCGCCGCATTTGACAATTGCCCATTCGACAAAGTCAAAGTGGTCATCATCGGCCAAGACCCTTATCATGGTCCCGGACAAGCCAACGGGCTATGCTTCTCGGTAGCCCCCGACGTTGCCATGCCGCCATCGCTCGTCAACATTTTTAAGGAGGTATGCGCCGACACCGGTGCCCCCATGCCTGCAAACGGCGACCTCAGCCGATGGGCCCGACAAGGCGTGCTGCTGCTCAACTCCATACTCACCGTCGAGGCCGGAGCAGCCGGCTCTCATCGCAACCACGGCTGGGAACGATTCACCGACACGGTCATCAGCCGCCTTTCCCAACGTCGCGACAACCTCGTCTTCCTGCTTTGGGGCAGCTATGCCATCAAAAAAGGCGAACTCATCGACCACAGTCGCCACATGGTGTTGACATCAGTCCACCCCTCCCCGCTGTCGGCCCACCGCGGCTTCTTCGGCAACCACCACTTCTCTACCGCCAACGCCTATCTCTCCAACCACGGCATAACCCCGATACAATGGTAACTCTCCGCAAACTCCTACGCGCTGCCACGCTCTGCGCCTTCATCTGCCTCCCTAAAGCCTTGTTTGGCGTCGACACCCTCCCGGGCATCTTCGACTCCCATTTCAAGACGCTTACCACACGCCTCGACGGCAACTTCCAAGCCCCGCCCGTGATAACCCTCGGCACCGATGAGCAAATCAGCGTATCGTTTGACGAGCTGGCTGAAGAGCGCTCCTACCTACGTTATCGGTTGATTCATTGCACCGCCGACTGGCAGCCATCAGGCCTCGTCGACGCTGAATATCTCGACGGCTTCAACTATGCCGACATCAACGATTGGGCCTACTCGCGACTCACCGCTACCCACTACGTCCACTATCAGCTAAACGTCCCCAACGAGTCGATGCAACCTACCATCTCAGGCAACTACCTGCTGCAAGTGTTTCGCGACGACGACCCCGACACCACGCTGCTCCAAACTCGCTTCATGATTACCGAAGCTACCGCCACAGCCTCGGTCGACGTGCGCTCTGTCACCGACATCGACTACAACCGCAGCCATCAGCAAGTGTCGGTCATAGTCGATGCTACCAACGCCAAAGTCGACGACCTTTTCAACGACTTGCAAGTCTACGTAAGCCAAAACGGTCGCGTCGACAACGAAGTGATGGTCAGCCACCCACTGAGAATAGCCGGACGGCAAGCCTACTTCGAGCATCTCAACCCGCTGATTTTCAACGCCGGCAACGAATATCGCCGCATGGAAATCGTCTCCGTGACCTACCCCGGTATGGGCGTTGAAGCGCTCGAATATCACGACCCATACTACCACGCCACCCTCGCCACCGACCTCCCGCGCTCATCCACGCAATATCTCTACGATCAAACCCAACACGGCCGCTTCCTCATACGCGAATACAACTCATCCGACTCCGACATCGAAGCCGACTACGTTGTCACCCACTTCTCATTGGATGCCGACCCGCTCCCCGGTCAAATGATATTCATCGACGGCGACCTCACATATCGCCGCTTCGACCCTGAGTCGCTGATGTCTTACAACCAAGCCACAGGCCGCTACGAGCGCACAATGTTGCTCAAACAGGGCGCCTACAACTATCAATATCTCGTAGTCGACCCCGGACAACGTGCCGCCTCTACTGCCCAAATCGAAGGCGACTTCTACCCCACCATCAACGAATATCTCGTCAAAGTGTATCACCGCCGCCGTGGCGAACGCTACGACCGACTTATCGCCACTACCATGGTGCTTTTCAATCATTGATATAATAATGGAAACCGAAGAAACAATCATGCTACAGATTAAAGACACACTCGTATCTCTCGACCTCGCCGAACAATTTTTCTGCTGCGACCTCGACGCGTGCCTCGGCCAATGCTGCATCGAAGGCGACGCCGGAGCGCCTATCACGCTCCAAGAAAAAGAGCAAATCGAACGCATCCTACCCGAAATCATCGACGACATGATTCCGGCCGGACGTCGCGAAGTCGAAGCCAACGGCGTAGCATATATCGACGAAGAAGGCGACCTCGTAACAACCATCGTCGACGGCCGCAACTGCGCCTTCACCTGCTACGGCCCCGGTGGCCTATGCCAATGCGCTATCGAAAAAGCTTGTCGCCAAGGTCGCATCGACTTTCTTAAACCCGCATCGTGCCACCTCTACCCCCTGCGACTCACTCAATACCCCACTTTCACCGCCGTCAACTACCATCGCTGGAAAATTTGCCGTCCGGCCGAAGCCCTCGGTCGCAAACTCGGCCTTCGCCTCTACCAATTCCTCAAAGAACCGCTAATCAAACGCTTCGGCCAAGAATGGTACGACGAACTATGCCTCGCCTGCGAAGCCTACCTCGCCGAATACGGCTCAAAATAACCCTCCACCGGCGCTCTGCCACGGCGGCAAATCACTTTTCTAAATAATATATATATTACTTTTTAATTCGTGTATCCATGGAAGCAAAAAAATCGCAGCCTCAATTTTGGCTTGAAGTAAGAGAAGAATACGTTATCGACAATTTCGACAAATTAGTTCAATACCTCAAACGTTACGACTATGACTCAGCTAATGAATCATCTGAAAGTGACTTTGAAAAATCATATAATTGCCTAAGACATATAGCAGATAAAATAGTCGACCGTCTTGAGAAAGCATCAATAATAGAGAAACCGATATTCGATATTAGCGACCAGTTGGCAGGCCGCATATTGGGCGTTACCATCCTCGCCGAAAAAAAACGAGGCTTTGTCGACAATAAAATCATTGCTGCACTAATCCATTTTCTAATTATTAGAGGCTTCGTAAAACATAGCTATCGACGCGATTTAATCAAGCAACTATTCTACTGCATCAACAACACACAACCTATTTCATTAGCCATTCGTTGGGACGATTTTATCGAGCAACAATCTTTTGAGAGCATAGCTTATAAATTGGCTCAAACAAAATGGGAGCCAATGTCGACCGACATAGCCTATTTAGAGGGACGCGGCTTAGTTGCGTTGAGTGGAAATAGACTTAAAATTTCCCCGATGAATTTCAGTAAATTCACAAAAACCGAATATGCTACTGAAATCTCAACCCCATTTGCCATCGACTACGTCGTTGCTAACGCCGACAAATCAAAAGGTCAGGTCACAAGCCTCGCTATTATCGACCGCCTAAGAGGGTATCTACGCGAACTTAGCTCAATGAAGCCGTCGCCCGTCGTGCCTAAAAAAGAATACAGTCTCGGCGACGAACTCGTCGTCACCGTCGTCAGAACAATCGGCATAAAAATAGAAGCCGTATCTACCGACCCTCGCTACAACACCATCAGCGGCAACGTACACTTCGATAGATCAGGCGAATTATATTACCCTGAAGTTTATTCAGCAATTAATGTCGGCGACAAACTACTCGTCAAAATCCAAAGCAATTCCATCGTTGACAGATTTATTGTCGACGATGACCTCCAAAAAAGATTTTATAAATTTATCGCTGAATACTCTATTGGCGACGAATTTGAAGCCATATATAGCGGGGAATATAGTGTCGGCACGCAATGGCTCACGAGCACCGGATTGTTAGTAAACATTTATGAGAACCTACTCTCCGACGACGATGCCGAATCCTTGCAACAAGCTATCGACGACGAATCTACCATCACCATAAAAATCAAAGATGCACGCCCCGACAAAAACAAAAATTTCGTCATAAATGCCTCTTACAACTCCTACGACAGCCCCTATAAGCCCAACAACCGACCATCATTCAGAGCTGAAGCCCTCAAAGAGCGTATTAGCGAATACACCATCTGGTCAAACAACCAATTAGTAAAAATCGACAATCAAACATCCATACCCCTCGACAAATACTATCTGACGGTTATCACCCACCTTCTGACCATCCTCTCCGACGACTCCCCCAACACCATCGACCGTGTAAAAATCCTCGCAATAGCCACATTAATCGCCTATGTACGCTCTTGCAACCACGATGTCGAATATTTAATGCACAAAATCAACTACCTCGCAGCATTAATTAATTTCGCCAACGGCAACAGCATCAGAAGCCTTACACATCCAAGCCTTCTCAACGATATCACCGACATATCTCAACAAGAAGACATCATCAATCAACTCTGCTCTTATCAAACCGAAGCTACACGTATCGACGCCGAAACGCTCGACAACAACTCTACAATCGACAAAATAAGCTCCTTGATAGAAGCCTCCAACATACTTCGCGGCAAAGTTAACGACGGCTGTATATCACTCATTAAATCAGCAATCGTCGACTGCCTCGAAGTAAGCGACGAATATATCCCATCTTGCAACAGCGCCACATACTATGGCGTCGAAAACGAAACCCTTGAGTTTAAATCTTCAATCGTATTCCCTCCGCGCAACCACCAAAACGGCCTTACTATCGAAGACTCCGAATCTCAAAAATGGGCTATACTCAATGCCGTTTGCGGATTCCTAAACTCAGCCAATGGTGGCGAAATCCTATTGGGCGTAAAAGACAACGGCTACTCTTGCGGCATCAACGACGACATACAAACGCTCTTCAATAAAGGACGCATAAACAATCGTAGCGCCGACGCACTGAGGATATACACCAAAAACATCATAGACAACGCCTTTAAATCAGCCGAAGGAAAAGCTGTCAAACAAGATATAACCGCCCTCAACGTAACGATTGACATCTTGGAAGCCAACAAAGAAGGTCACGAACTTCTCAGCATAAAAGTAAAGCCATATAAAAACAGCATCATCGAATATATCGAGAAAAATCGTCCCGAGTGGGTCGCCAAATCCTACATCCGCACAAGCGGAGCAACCCTCCCGTTAACAGACAACCTTCGCAAACAGCTAATCGACCTGCGTCAACACCAAGCCCCATCATCCCCCACAGCATAACACACCATCCACAAACTTGATGGATCGGCTGCAACGATGTAGGGACAAATTCATTTCGCCCGCCCCCCACCAACCCGCTCATCCTCAAAGGCCTGCGCTATGTTTGTAGGGGCGAAATTCATTTCGCCCGCCACCATCAAACGTCTCACCATCAAAGGATTCATCCTCGCGAAGCCATCCCCGGCATTGCGCAGCCGGAGCGCCCGGAAAGGCGAGAGCAGCGCGAGGAAACAGGCGAAAAGCCGTCCAAGCCACCGACAGGTGGCGCGTTCTTTTCGCCCCGAGCGCAAACTCGCCTTTCAGCTTCGGCAAGCCGCCGGCGACCTTTCTTTGCCAAGCTTTCTTTCGTTCGCACGAAAGAAAGCGAACATCAGCACGAAAGAAAGCGCAAAAGTGATATTTTGTCGCCCATCCCCCTCACGCTCGCACTATCTTTGCGAGCAAATGAAAAAACTCATCCATCAACTCCGCCGCGATTGCAACCCCGTTGCCGTCGACCACAGCCGATTCTTCCGGCAGTGGCTCGGCCAACCCATCAACCCCTACC
>CAZBBL010000023.1:14665-20452 GCA_964490275.1 uncultured Barnesiella sp. | reverse complement strand
AGTTTTTTCATTTGCTCGCAAAGGTAGTGCGGGCGTGAGGGGGAAGGGCGACAAATTGTCACTTTTGCGCTTTCTTTCGTGCGAACGAAAGAAAGCTTGGCAAAGAAAGGTCGCCGGCGGCTTGCCGAAGCTGAAAGTCGAGTTTGCGCTCGGGGCGAAAAGAACGCGCCACCTGTCGGTGGCTTGGACGGCTTTTCGCCTGTTTCCTCGCGCTGCTCTCGCCTTTCCGGGCGCTCCGGCTGCGCAATGCCGGGGATGGCTTCGCGAGGATGAATCCTTTGATGGTGAGACGTTTGATGGTGGCGGGCGAAATAAATTTCGCCCCTACAAACATAGCGCATACCCTTGAGAATGAGAGCGTTTGATGGGAGCGGGCGAAATGAATTTCGCTCCTACATCCATGACGCAACCGTTTGAGGATGAGTCGTTTGAGGGCGGCGGGGAGAGGATTGGGTTAGGTATAAAAAAAAAGAACCCCCTTCTCTCGAAGTGGCTTCTAATAATTCCTCGTCGTTACGAGGTAAACAAACCTAACATAAAACACGATTATTACCTAAAATTATACTGTGCACTAATTCCAACTAATACTAACCCTAAAAACTAATTCCTAATATTAACAAATCCTTTTGTCTTTAATCCTTATCGATTCGCAAAGCCTTTGGCGTTTGTGATATTCGACAATGCAAAATTACAACGAATTTATGAGTTGTCAATAGGTCGGCATGCTGATACAAGGCAAATATAGCTTGACAAGAATAAAAACATATCGGTCTACACTGATTTTCTGAATATTACGCATCTTTGTAGACCGATATAATATAAATTGTAGTATAGTCAATATGAGCATATATTGCTATAATTTAACTCTAAAAAGATGCTATTCGACGCGGCGTTGCAGTATGTCAATCAAGGCTCGACGGTCGTGGAAAAGAATTTCGTTGGCTGTAAAATCGAGTATGCCTTTTTGCTTCATCGACTCTAATGTAGCTATAAAAGAGGAACGCTGAACACCAAACACCGAGTAGAGGTCGCGTTGCTTACACGACATCTTAATATCTGTACCGCCATGCTGCGTCAAGGCTACAATCCAGAAGGCAATACGCTCTTCGAGGTTGCCGGTGGTGAGCGACAAAATGCCATCAACGGCCTTCTGGGCATTCATCGATAGTATGTTGAGGAAATTGAAGAGGAAGATAGGATCGGCGTTGAGAATCTTCAGATAGTCGGCCTTGGGAATCTGCATAATGCCCAGAGGCTCCAATGCGACGCCTTTACATGGGTAGAATGGCGAGCGGCCAAAGACATACTCAGGAGCCAATACAGACGGAGCTGTAAGCGTTTGTGAAACCACAAATCGGCCATCGGGGTTGGAGATGCTGACGCGTGCGCTTCCCGAGATGATAAACTTAAGGTGGGTGCATTGTTCATGCTCTTGGACAAAGGTATCCCCTTGCAGGTATTTCAAGAAGTGGAACTTCGTTGAACCTACTATCTCCATCATTCGCTCATAGGTAACACCGCTAAACAACGGTAAACCCATCAGCAATTCATACATCTTTTCCATACTAAATATAAAATCTTTAGCGATAGAAGCTAATGAAAAATACTTCTATCTATTATAATATAACACCTACCAAATCAAAAAGTTATCCATTTTGAGCAAATAAAACTTAAAGTTTGCCCTCATGGGCTCTACGATAAATTTGATAGGAGTTTACGATATTGTGCCAGGCGATATAACAAGCCGGGCCGACCGTAGCAATAGGTTGTAGATAAGTCAGTGCAAGCCAAACTGCAAGCACGGTATTTTTTTGGCCGAGGCTCTGAGCACTCGATATAGGGTCGCCGTAGCGGTGGCCGATACGGTTGCCGAAATAAAACTGCAAGAGGCAAACAGCGAGCGAGAGAACGGCTATCAGGATAATCATAGGCACACACGAAGGGTCTTCTGAAATCTCTTTCATAATATAGCTGACAGAGTTGCCTACAACTATAAGGAGGGCCAAGGCCCAGATGTAGAATGAGAGACCTTGATGGGTGGATATAATCTTATGAGCTTTTGGTATAGTGAATTGCAGAGCCATAGCGACAATCAGCGGACCAATTATCAATGGCAACACGTTGACAGCGATTGTTGCCAATGACTGCCAGAATGTAAGCTCTTGATTGTCGCCAATATAGGCCAGAAGTGCCGGACCTGTGATAGCAACAACGACGTTGCTGAGCAGCGAAAACGCAGCTACGCGCTCCACCTTGCCGCCCAACATACCGGTGACGACAGGAGCAGCCGTTGCCGTGGGGCAATAAACGCAAATAAAGATGCTCTGAGCCAATCCGACGTTGAAATAGCGCAAGACGAAATAAAGGGCTAATGCTCCAACAATTTGTATACCTAAAAGCCAACCCATTGAGGCATTCAATCGCAAGTCGTTGAAGGAGATGCGGCAATAGGTGATAAGGAGCATTATAAAAATAAGATATGGAGAGAGGAATTTGAGATATCCGATATAATCGTGAGCCACTACTCCGACAATCATCGCAATCGGGAGCATCCAGGGCTTTATACGCTTTATAAAATTACCTACTTGCATAAGTTGCAATTCACTAAATTAGACTAATTAAAAAGACGACACAAAGGTAATATTTCAAGACCAATATTGTGCGATAAAATAAGAATAAATTGCTATACAGTAACGTTTTAACAAAAGGGCGTGTTCCTAAAGAACACGCCCCCTTAGTTTATCTAATCAATTGCTATTATTTATTCAGCTTCTTGAATTGTGGTAGCACGGTCGAGAGAAACAAACTTCTCACCAAGGTCAAGGAGGTTGCCTGCATTGGTTGTAGTAGTGAATTGAGAAGCGTCAACACCGGCTTTGAGGAGTTGTTTTTCGACGCCTGCAGCACGTTTCTGACGAAGAGCGTTGTTGATTTGATCGTTACCGGTGTAGTTATCGGCCCAGCCTGTTACGACATATTTGTTGTCGGGTTGAGATTTCATAACTTCAGCGACAGCGTTGACGACGCGAACATCTTCAGAGGTCAACTTAGAGACGTTGATGGGATAATAGATTGTAGCCAACGGAGCTTTGGCGGGCTCAGCAACTTTTTCTGCGGGGCGATTGAGACAATCTTTGAGTTGTTGCTCAAGGTCGGCGATGCGAGCATCAGCAGCTTGGAGACGTGCACGAAGGGCGTCGCAGTTTTCGGGTTCGGGGCAAACGGGAACAACGGGAGCACTCCAGTCGCGTTTGGGGAAGAGGTAAGTTACGCCCAAGAAAGCGGCAGCGTCATAAGCTGTTTTGTTCCAACCATATTCGGCTTCGTCGAGGTGGTTGTCGGTAGCGGTGAAGCGCAGGTCAAGAGAGATTTGCACTTGTTTGCTAACTTGGAATGTGTTGATAAGACCGGCGCGAATGGCGAGGACTTTATCTTTGGTGTACTCATAAGAGCTTGAGCCATCACTGTCGTATTGACGGGTGTAGGTGAAGTATCCGCCGCAACCTGCATAGAGGGTCAAGTTGTAGAAACGGCCGGGTTTGTAGCCACAAATGAGGTTAGAGAGGTTGAACATGATATCGGCTACGGGGCCTACATGTTGGAATTTTTGACGATAGAGACCGTCAACTGTGGGTTCATCTTGGATGACACCAAGAGCGGTGCTTGTTTCAGACAAGCCTTTAATTTTCATCCAGCTGACACCGATGCGAGCACCAATCACAGGAGAGAACCATTTGCCGAAATAGACAGAAGCTGCGGGAGCCCAACGATCGAGCCAATTACGATGTACGTCATTGGGTGAGAACAGAATGTTGATGCCACCTTCGGCAGTCACGAACCAATTGTCTTTAAAACCGTTCAGGAGATAGCCCTGAGAGGGGTCTTCTTTGTAAGTCACTTCTTGAGCGGATTGCGCGACCATTGATTGGCCAAGCATTGCAACGCAAGCAAGAGCTAAAATACTTTTTTTCATAGGTTTTTGGAGTATAATAAATACATTGAATAATATTCAATCACGAAACACGGCGCTAAGGTAATAATTTCTTTTTTAATTGTATTTAAATTTCTATTAATTTTTTTTGGCAAATTCGTTTTTAACAGTCTGTTAGGTCGTTTTTTACTAACTTTTGTCTTAGTAAGCGCCGTCTAAGACATCAACCTGAACAATTTTGACAGAAACAACGAGAAACGTGTTAATTGGCAAGCAGTTTTTCAACTGCTTGCCAATTCGCAAGTTTATTTTTTACCAATGAAGTGCAATACGCGTTCGAGGATTGATTCGGGGGTGAATCCAAATTTCTCATCGAGCACTTTATATGGAGCCGAAGCGCCAAAGCGTTGCATGCCGTAAATCATACCTTTGGGGCCAACTACGGGACGCAGAGTTGATGGCAGACCGGCTGTCAAGCCAAATACGGGGATATTGCGAGGAATAACGCTTTCGCGATATTCATCGCTTTGTTCGAGATAGAGACCGATTGAAGGCATCGAAACTACGCGGCAAGCGATGCCGGCAGCTTCGAGCGAGGCGGCTACTTCGCAAAGCAGCGACACTTCAGAGCCGTTACCAACCAATACTACCTGAGGATATGGGGCGTCGATAACGACATAGCCACCCATGCGAGCACCGAGGGCTTCGTCGTAGCGGTCGCCGGTAGCCGACGGGAGGTCTTTAAGGTCTTGACGGCTAAGAATAAGAGCTGTAGGAGAGTCGTTGTTTTCCATTGCCATCTCCCAAGCTACGGTTGTTTCGGCACTGTCGGCAGGGCGAAGCACAAGCACTGAGGGCTTGCCTGAGAAGTTCTTAATTTCTTCCAACAAGCGTATTTGTGCCTCTTGCTCGATAGGTTCGTGTGTCGGACCGTCCTCCCCTACTCTAAATGCATCGTGAGTCCAAACATATTTTACGGGGAGCTCCATCAATGCGGCCATGCGCACTGCGGGTTTCATATAGTCGGAGAACACGAAGAATGTGCCGCAAGCGGCATACATACCGCCATGAAGCAGAATACCGTTCATCACCGATGCCATAGTCAACTCGGCAACGCCTGCGTGGAGGAATGCGCCTGAGAAGTTGCCACGGCTGAGCGCTCCGGTTTTCTTGAGGAATGCCTCGGTTTTGTCGGAGTTGGCGAGGTCGGCCGATGAAACAATCATATTTTTCACCTTTTCGCCAAGCACTGAGAGCACGTTGGCCGAGGCGGTACGGGTAGCCTGATTGGGTTTTTGAGCTATAGCGCGATAGTCGATTTCGGGGAGCTTGCCGGCGATAAAATCTTCGAGCTGACGAGCTGTCTCGGGATTGGCTTCGGCCCATGCTTTTTGAGCGGCACGGCGCTCGGCGACAATAGCGCGAAGCTCGTTGGCACGCTGAGCATAGAGTTGCTCAACTTCGGGGCGGATGACCCATGGATTTTCGGGGTCGGCACCAAGGTTGCGAATGGTGGCGGCATAGTCGCCACCGCCCGATTTGCTGATTGGGTTGCCATGGGTAGAGCAACGGCCTTCGAAGTTGGCTCCGTCGGCTGTGACGATACCTTTGCCCATCGTAGTGTGACCGATGATGAGCGTCGGTTTTTCGGTTTCGGCGATAGCTGTTTCCAGAGCGGTAGAAATGGCGTCGGGGTCGTTACCGTTGATTTCGATTACGCGCCAACCCCAAGCCTGATATTTTGCGGCATAGTCTTCGACTGTGACAGCGTCGACGTCGGTCGAGAGCTGCACATTGTTTGAGTCGAAAAACATTATGAGGTTGCTGAGGCCGAGATAGCCGGCGAGACGTCCGGC
>CAZBBL010000023.1:0-14565 GCA_964490275.1 uncultured Barnesiella sp. | reverse complement strand
GGTGTATTTGCCGGTGAGGGCCAACACGGAATAGAGCATTGGCGACATATGACCGGGGTCGAGGAAGAGTCGGTCGCGACCAAACCAAGTAGGGTCGTCGGGGTCGGAGACCAAATATTTAGCATACAATACGTTGATAAAGTCGGCGCCACCCATAGCACCGCCGGGGTGACCAGACTTGGCGCGTTCAACCATCGAAGCCGCCAACACTCTTATATTGTCAGCTGCGCTGTTTAAAACTTTGCTTTGAGTACTCATAGCTATGATGCAAAAAATAGTTTGTACGTTTGTTTGTCCGACAAATATAGTGAAATAATTCGACTTCACCTTGAAAGAATGCAAGGTTTGTTAAAATATTTTACGTTAATTATCCGTCGCGACATACAAAGCCGCCTATATCTGAACATAAAGGGGCGGTCAATTGTTTGACCGCCCCCTATAAATTTTTAGTTAAGTTTGGTTAAGCTTATTGTTTTGCTTCATCGGCTTTGCCTGTGCGAGACAAGAACAGAGCGTAGATGAGCAGGTAGGCTGCGAGCACTACGGGCAACCAGAAGCTGCTGAGGATAGAGCCTTTGGCCAAAACGCCTTGGATAGCGGGGAAAATGCCACCACCGCAAACCATCACCATAAACAAGCCTGAAGCGACAGCGGTATATTTGCCGAGGCCGGTTACAGAGAGGTTGAAGATTGCGCCCCACATAACTGAGGTGAAGATACCGCAGAGGGTGAAGAAGATAGCATTGAGAGGTATGGTCACTGTGCCAAACGACAGTTGAGCGCTGTCGAAGCCGAAGAATGAAGCCATTGTCTCAGTGCTTACTATACCTGCGATAAGCAGCACGAGGACGCCGATAGCTGTGAAGACAAGCATCGAGCGACTCGACACCTTGCCACCGATAGCACCGCCGATAAGACGGCCGACGAGCATCAACAGCCAGTAGATACCCACTACAGTGCCGGCAATGGCACCGGCTGAGATGCCGGGATTGAGGGTTGCAACCTGACCATTGTTTTCGATATATTGGAGGGTAAAGTTGGCGATACCTACTTCGATACCAACGTAGCAGAAGATGGCGACGAGGCCGAACAGGAGATTGCTGTGACGCAAAGCTCCGCTGATAGGCAAATCTTCTGATTTCTTGCCAAGATCGGGGTTCTCGGGAAGTTTAGAGAAGTAGAGCACGATGAAAGCTGCGGCAAAGATACCCATAGCGAGGTAGAACACGGGGTTGGCCGAAGCGATTGTACTTGCGCTGCCACCGATCAAGCCACCGACAACGACGGGAGCCAAGGTTGCGCCCAAAGAGTTGCATGAACCGCCAAATTGCACGAGCTGGTTGCCCTTGTTGGGGGTAGAACCGAGCGAGTTGAGCATGGGGTTGACAACAGTGTTGAGCATACACATCGAGAAACCGGCGATAAATGCGCCAAGGATATAGACGATGAGAGCGGTAGTTGTTTCGGTTTCGGGGTCAAACAAGCCTGAAATATAGGTGATTAGCACGCCGATAAAGCCTACGGTAACCGCGGTAAGAGCTGTCAAGCGATAGCCCTTTTTCTCCAAGAGTTTGCCTGCGGGCAGACCCATAAAGGCATAGGCGATAAAGTTGGCGAGTGTGCCGAGTTGAGACATAATGGGGTCACCACCACTCATTTTTTCAATAACAGAGCCAAGGGGATTTTGATAGCCTGTAACGAAGGCAATCATAAAGAACAAAGCAAACATTATGGCTATAGGCAGCGCATAATTCTTTTTCGCTTGCGTTTTAGGTTGAGATGTGACTGACATGGGATTAAATTAGTTAAGAAATCAAGTTTTTGGGAAGCGACTCGCCAAGCGAGCCATGCTTACGCAGCAAAGGTAGCAAATAATAGAGAGAAATTATGCTAACAAATCTAAAAATGCATGGTATAGAGGGTTGCGAGCCCCGCTGATTTAGTATTCGCGAGGGCCGAATATAGCGGTGCCGACGCGGACGAGGGTTGAGCCATGGGCGATAGCCATATCGCGATCGTCGCTCATGCCCATGCTGAGGATGTCGAAGCCGCGCAAGCCGAGCGATTGGTCGTCGCGGATGCGGCGGAAGCAATCGGCGATGGTGGCAAAGTCGGCATTGATGCGGGCGATGTCGTCGGTATTGGAGGCCATACCCATAAGGCCACAAATGTGGGTGGCTTTGAGCGATTCGAAGCGACGGTTGGCGAAATAGTCGAGGAGCTCGACGACTGAGAATCCAAATTTGGTTTCCTCTTGGGCCACATGGAGTTGCAACAATACGCGAGTGACCACACCGGCACGCTCCGACTCCTTGTCGATAAGCTCGAGCAGGCGCTCTGTGTCGACGCTTTCGATAAGAGCGACGTGGCCAATGATTTGGCGCACCTTGTTGGTCTGCAGATGGCCGATGAAGTGCCAGCTGATATCGTCGGGGAGCTGTGGCTGCTTGGCCAGGAGCTCTTGCACGCGGCTTTCGCCGAAGAGGCGTTGGCCGGCATCGTAGACCTGTTGTAAGGCCTCAACGGGGTGGAATTTTGAAACAGCCACGAGCTCCACACCTTGAGGTATGGAGCTGCGCACCTGTTGCAAGTTGTAAGTTATGTCGGTTGACATATCCAAGCTGTAAATTAAATATTGAGAGGGGGTGGGAAATTACTCTGCTTTGGCGGGAACTTTCACTTTGTAGACGTCCATCAACGGAGTTTCGGCGATGGAAACGATTTCGTAGTCGGCCATAGTAGATTTCATGCCTTCGAGGAAGTTTTCGAGGGCGCCTTTAAAGTCAGAGGCGGCGACGAGAATCAGTGAAGTAGATTTTTTCTCGACAGCGGTTTTTTCATCGATAGTGATGAAGGCAACTTTTACAAGATACCACTTGTCGGCAGAGTCATCCCAGAAGATTTCGGCGATTTTGGTGCGTTTAACGGCTGAGACCGAAAATTCGCCGGAGATGAAGGGAGTTTGCTCTTCGATGATGCGAGCTTCGGCTTCGGTAAAAGAGAGAGCGTCGACCAAATAGGGCTCAGACACCTTTTTCACAGCGCCGTTTTCCATCATCTTGTCATATTTTACTTTGCATTCAAACCAGTTTGCCATTTTTTAGTTGATTTATTAAAGAATTTATTTAACTTTGTGATTGGGTCAACAAAGGTAAGAGTTTTCGATGAAAACATCAAAGGAAATCTTAGCGAGTTGGCTTGGCAAACGCTGATTATACTACCTACGCAAGACTACCAAAAAATCTAATATCATATATGGCTCGCAACAAAGCTATAGCTTGGTTAAGCACTGTATATCATTTCTATGCCGACGGTTTTCGCAACATGACCGTAGGGCGTAAGCTGTGGACTATCATCATCATAAAGTTGGTGATACTTTTTGGTATTTTCAGGCTATTTTTCTTTCCCGACATACTCAAAGAGCGCTACGACAACGACCGTCAACGGGCCGAGGCCGTAAGCTCAGAGCTACTCAATCGCAAATAAACAACACTAATAAAAATATCTAATACAAATCAACATGGATGACTTAATTAACGTAGTTGACTGGTCGCGATGGCAGTTTGCGCTGACGGCGATAGTCCATTGGCTGTTTGTGCCACTCACAATCGGGTTGTCACTGATAATCGGTATCATGGAGACAGCCTACTACCGCACACGCGACGAGCGGTGGAAGAAGATTACTAAGTTTTGGATGACGCTGTTTGCGATTAACTTTGCGTGTGGAGTAGCGACAGGCATCATTCTGGAGTTTGAGTTTGGCACAAATTGGTCAAACTATTCATGGTTTGTGGGCGACATCTTTGGAGCGCCGTTGGCAATCGAGGGATTGTTGGCGTTTTTCATGGAGTCGACGTTTATAGCCGTGATGTTTTTTGGCTGGAAGCGTGTAAGCCCGAAGTTTCATTTGGCAGCGACATGGCTGACAGCGCTTGGAGTAATGCTCTCGGCCCTATGGATATTGGTAGCCAATTCATGGATGCAATATCCGACAGGTATGGATTTTGACCCCGACCAGATGCGCAACGTCATGTCGAGCTTTAAGGATGTAGCGTTGTCGCCGGTAGCGATAAATAAATTTTTCCACACGGTGTTGAGCGGATGGGTGCTCGGTGGAGTATTCGTAATAGGCGTGAGCTGTTGGCTGCTGCTCAAGCGTCGCAACAGAGAGTTTGCGTTGCGCTCGATTAAGGTCGGTGGCATCGTCGGCTTGATAGGCATATTGTTGACGATGTGGACCGGCGACGGCAGTGCTGTCGAAGTAGCTCGCACACAACCGATGAAGCTCGCGGCTATGGAAGGTTTATACGACGGCCAATGCGGTCAGAGCATCGTTGCCTTTGGTATTATCAACCCCGACAAGCGCCCGGGCGACAACCAAGAAGCGATGACATTTGACATCTCAATACCCTACGGGCTGTCGATTTTGGCCAAGCACGACGCTAACGCTTTCGTGCCGGGCATCAACGACATCATAGCCGGCGTAGAGCTGACCGAAACCGGCGACACTATCAACACGGTGTCGTATGCCGAGCGCATCGCTCTTGGCAAGCAGTCGCAACAAGCGCTACGCGACTATCAAGAAGCAAAGACTGCCGGCGACACGGCTGCGATGGCCGACTATCGTGCAAAAATTGCCGACACATTTAAATATTTTGGATATGGCTACCTACAAAGCCCCGAGGAGGCAGTGCCGCCGGTAGCGTTGACGTTCTATGCGTTCCACCTGATGGTAGTAGCGGGTGGCTATCTGCTGTTATTCTTCGTCGTTGTAGCTTTTGCTTCATGGAAAAAGAAGGTGAACCTGCTTACCAACAAATGGTTTTGCATTATCGGCCTGCTGACGATACCCGTAGTATGGATATGCTCTGAGGCAGGATGGGTTGTAGCCGAAGTAGGTCGCCAGCCATGGACAATCGACGGACTGCTGCCGGTCAACGTCGGCGTATCATCGATATCGGCAAGCTCGGTAGAGACGACATTCTGGATGTTTGTCGTAGTATTCACCGGACTGATTGCTGCCGAGATATCGATAATGGTGCGTGAGATAAAACGCAAATCAAAAATCGAGATACTTGATGAAGTCGAAAAATAAAACGCTATAAGTTATGGAATCATTACAAATATATTGGTGGTTGCTGATTTCGCTGCTTGCAGCGGTATTGGTGTTCCTGCTGTTTGTGCAGGGCGGACAGACGATGATACTATGTCAGCGCGACGAAGAGGCAAAGAAGCTAATGGTCAATTCGTTGGGACGCAAATGGGAATTGACATTCACCTCGTTGACGGTGTTTGGCGGAGCGTTTTTCGCTGCTTTTCCGCTGTTTTACTCTACGAGCTTTGGCGGAGCCTACTGGCTGTGGATGCTGATATTGCTCAGCTTTATATTGCAAGCCGTCAGCTATGAGTTTAGGCGCAAAGAGGGCAACCTTTTCGGCACAAAGACCTACGACATATTTTTATTTTTTAATGGATGCGTCGGATGTATATTGCTCGGCGTGGCCGTCGGGACAATGTTCTTCGGCGGAGACTTCACAATCAGCCGTGGCAATATAGTGGCCGGCGAAGCGCCTTTTGTATCGACATGGGGCGAAGGCCACGGCATCGAGGCAATCCTCAACTGGAAGTGTCTGTTGCTTGGATTGACGCTGCTGATGTTGGCACGCACCAACGCTGCGCTATACTTTCTCAACAACATCAACAAAGGCGAAGAGTTCAGCAAGCGTCAACGCATCTCGGCGCTCAACAATGGAGCTGTTTTTGTAGTGTTGTTTTTGGCTTTGGCAGTGGTAGTGCTGTCGGCCGATGGCTACGCGTTCAACCAATCAGGCCAATTTGAGACTGTAGCATATAAATATGCCGACAACCTGATTACGCTCTGGTGGCTCGGTTTGGGCCTGTTGATTGGCGTTGCCGCCGTGCTCTACGGATTGGTGAAGACGCTGGTAAAAAGCGGATATCGATATGGCATTTGGTGGACCGGAGCGGGCACTGTGTTGGTAATACTGACGCTGCTGTGTGCTCTCGGCTATAACGGCACAGCCTATTTGCCGTCGACGACCTCGCCCGAAAGCTCGCTGACGATAGCCAACAGTTCGTCGTCGGAATTTACGCTGACGGTGATGAGTTGGTTATCGATAATCTCACCGTTTGTGATAGCCTACATCTATGTGGTATGGCGCAAGCTCTCCTCCCCTGCTCTGACAGCGAAGGAGGTCGACGAAGACAGCCACAGCTACTAAGCTGACTAACTTTTAATCTGAGGGGGCGCGACAGAGTCACGCTCCCTCTATTGTATCCAAAAAGGTGACGGAGTCGGTTGATGCGAGGCGTGAACGCAGCTCAGGGGCGAGGTCAGCCGGAAGGGTTACGGTCATGTCGCAAGCGTTGTCGAAGGTTTGAGAAAGAATGGTTACGGAGGGTTGCTTGACAAGGCGCATAACATTGTTCATGGCCAGATAAGAGAACGAGAATGAGATAGTGGCCATCTCATGACATTCGATGATATTGGCGGCGGAGATAGCTTCGCGAGCAGCCTCGCGATAGGCTACGATGAGGCCGGATGTGCCGAGCTTGATGCCGCCGAAATAGCGCACGACAGCAATGACGACGTTTGTGATATTAAACGAATTGATTTGGCCGAGGATAGGCTTGCCGGCAGTGCCGGATGGCTCACCGTTGTCGTTTGATTGGAAAACGTCGCGCGCCGCGCCTATCATATAAGCCCAACAGACGTGGCGCGCGTCGAAATATTTTTTTTGATAGAAGGCTATGATTTCCTTGGCTTGGTCGACAGAGCTGACTGGATGAGCGAAAGCCATAAACTTGCTCATTTTCTCACGGTAAACGCCTTCAGAGGGGGCGTCGATGGTATAGAAAGTGTCGGCCATTGTGGAGCGAGGATAGTTAACCGCGGTCAAAGAATGGATTTTTTGACGACGCGGAGATGGCGATAGCGTAGAGCTGACGGCAGTCGGGAAGCAGGCCAAGGTGCATAGCGCCCTTGCCGGCTGAGAACATCACGCGGGTGTCGAGGCGCAAATCGGCGGCTTTTGAGCAAGCCGAACCGATAGCGATGCCGACATCGACAGCGTTGACGGCGCATGGGGCCTGCTTGGGCTTGTCGCCACAAGTAGGGAATCCGCAGTGGCCGCAATTGAGGCCGAGGGGCTGATGATGTGTGCCGATGATGATGACGGCTTCGCCTTGGAGGATGTTGGCGGCATCGCGTTTGTAGACCGGACGGCCGGTAGCCTCATGAAGCTCGAGCATAGCGTCGGAGAGGCGACGGAGGTCATCGCCCTCGACAATGATAGCTTCGATAATGTCGACGCCGCGAGCTTTGGGGGCTGTGCGGATAGCTGTCAATATCTGCTTGGCAGCGTCGATAACTGCTTGGTGGCGCGAAGAGCGTTCGTCGATAATCATAGCAGCATCAAAGTATTAGCATAGCGTCGCCGTAAGCGCCGAAGCGGTAGCCTTCTTTGACGGCCTCGTTGTAGGCTTTCATAACGAGTTCGTAGCCACCGAAGGCTGCGACCATCATGAGCATAGTAGAGTAAGGCATATGGAAGTTTGACACCAAAGAGGTGGCGACGGTGAAATCGTAAGGGGGGAAGATAAATTTGTTGGTCCAACCGGTATAGGTTTTCATGCGGCCACCCATGCTGACGGCGCTGGCGATGCCACGAAGGACCGATGTGCCGACGGCGCAGACACTGTGGTTGGCCTCTTTAGCGCTGTTGACGAGGTTAACGAGTTTGTCGTTGACGTCGATTTGTTCGGAATCCATGCGGTGTTTCGTAAGGTCTTCGACGTCGATTTCGCGGAAGTTGCCCAGACCGCTGTGCACTGTGAGGAAGCCCTGCTCGATACCTTTAATTTCGAGACGTTTGAGCAGCTCGCGGCTGAAGTGGAGGCCGGCAGCAGGAGCTACGATAGCGCCCTCGTTGCGAGCGAAGATACATTGATAGTCGTCGGCGTCTTGAGGAGTTGGGTCGCGATGGATGTATTCGGGCAGCGGAGTGGTGCCAAGGGCAAAGAGCGCGTTTTTAAATTCTTCGTGCTCGCCGTCGTATAGGAAGCGGAGAGTACGGCCACGAGAGGTGGTGTTGTCGATAACCTCGGCGACCATCGACTCATCTTCGCCGAAATAAAGCTTGTTGCCGATACGTATTTTGCGTGCCGGTTCAACCAAAACATCCCAGAGCTTGTTTTCGGCATTGAGTTCACGAAGGAGGAACACATCGATTTTGGCTCCGGTTTTTTCTTTGTTGCCGAAGAGGCGTGCGGGGAAAACTTTGGTGTCGTTGAACACCATCACATCGCCTTCGTCGAAATAGTTGAGAATTTCTTTGAAAACGTGGTGAGAGATTTCGCCTGTTTTACGGTCGACGACCATGAGTCGACATTCATCGCGTTGCTCGGTAGGAGCCTGAGCAATGAGTTCTTCGGGCAATTTAAATTTGAATTGTGACAGCTTCATTTTATATCTATACTTTATTCAGTTGATTTAACGTCGGTAGATTCGGGCATTTCGATGTCGGCTTGGCGGATGGCAGCCACAGCGTTGTCGATTGATTGGCATTGGTCGACGGAGATGTCGCCGACACGAGTGCGGCGCAAGGCTGTAAGGTGTCCGCCCGAGCCGAGGGCTTGACCGATGTCGCGAGCGAGGGCACGTATGTATGTGCCTTTGCTACAGACGACGCGTATTGTGATTGACGACTGCTCGAATTGGAGCAACTCGATAGCGTCAATGACGAGCACTTTGGGTTTGAGCTCAACGTCGTGGCCTTTGCGAGCCATTTTGTAAGCGCGACGGCCATCGATTTTACAAGCCGAAAAGGCCGGCGGCACTTGCTCGATGCGACCGGTGAATTGTTTCAATGTCTGCTCGACCATCTCGCGAGTGATATGGTCGATGGGATAGTGGGCGTCAATCTCGGTTTCGAGATCGTAGGATGGCGTAGTAGCGCCCAGAGCGATGGTGGCAACATACTCTTTAACGCCGGTTTGGAGTTGCTCGATAAGTTTGGTCGAGCGTCCGGTGACGACAATCATCACGCCGGTGGCAAGGGGGTCGAGAGTGCCGGCATGGCCGACTTTAATTTTTTTGATACCCATGCGATGGAGCATGACGCCACGCAAACGTTTGCAAACGTCAAACGACGACCAACCCAATGGTTTATCTATATAAATCGTTTCGCCTTCGAGAAAGTTCATTTGTTTTAGAAAATTAAGCAAATGAGGCCGACAACGGCACAATAGACGGCAAACCAAACGAGTTTGCCTTTCTTAACGAGGTTGATCATCCAACGGCAAGCGAGACAACCGACGATAAACGCCGAGACAAAGCCTACAATCAGAGGCACAATGCCAATCGAAGCACCTTCGACAGCATCGGCATGTCCGCTCAACATTTTCATGACGTCGAGCAGAGCTTCACCAAGGATGGGGATGACTACCATGAAGAAAGAGAATTGGGCCAACTTGGCACGTTTGTTGCCAAGCAGCAAACCGGTAGCGATGGTCGAACCGCTGCGGCTCAAGCCGGGGAGCACGGCTACGGCTTGTGCGACACCTATAACAAAGGCATCGACGAAGGTGATATCGCGTCCGCTATTGGCGCCTACCGAACCTGTGGGGCGGTCGGCGCGGCGGAAATAATAAGCAAATGTAAGCAGAGCGGCCGTGACGAGCAAGCAAACGCCGACTACGACGAGGCTACCGCCAAAGAGGGCTTCAACTTTGTCTTTGAGCAGAAGGCCGACGAAGAGCACGGGGATGCACGAAAGCAGGAGCTTCCAAACATACATGGTATTTTCGTCGCGCTTGAAGCCGAAGAACGAGCGACACAAGGGTACAAATTCTTTCCAAAGCACTACGAGCGTGCTGAGCACTGTGGCTACATGGAGCGTAACATCAAATTGAAGCGCTTGAGCGCCGTTGAGGTCCATGTGGAGCAGGTCGCGACAAATTTCGAGGTGGCCCGAACTGCTGATAGGGAGATACTCGGCGAGACCTTGTACGACGCCGAGAAATAGGGAGTCTAACCAATCCATTAGTGTGTGTGGTATAGTGGGGGGTTACTTAGAGGCGATGGCGCCCGGTTCAACTTGAGTGTCTGAGTCGGAGACAGAGGGGGCTGACTGCTGTTGCTGAGCGATGTCGGCTTTGCGTTTGCGAGGGAGATAGATGATGGCAACAGCCATAGCAACGAAACCGATAAAGGCTATTGTAGGACCGACGACAACGCGGCGTGCGCTGAAAATATCGGGGTTGAACTCGGTAGTGGTAGATGTGCCTCCGAGCATCAACAAAAAGCCGATAACGATAAGGGCAGCCGAGGCAATCATGATGACAAAGTTTTTGCGGCCAAGCGGCAATGTCGACGGCTGTTGCAATTGGAGTTGGGGGCCGTCGGTCTTAGCCTTTTTAGCTTGAGTAGCAGCGCTGTTTTTGGGCGAAGTGCCTGCGCCGTTGCCATAGATTTTGTCGGCGTAAGTGCTTTTGTTTTTGTAAGACATTTATATAAAGGTGTTATAATTATCAGAACATATCGTCGTAGCTTTGACGGAGATATTTGTTGGTGGCAAACCATGAGGCAGCCGCGCAAATGACCATACCGACGACGACAATCAAGGCAAATACGGGCAGCATGCCGGCCCAATCGAGAGCACGTTCGACATCGGGCTCAACGCGCACGGCCCAAACTATACCGCAAAGCATCAAGCAAGCCAACACGCCGGCAATAGCGCCGTTGAGAAGGTTTTGGAGGATTATCGGGCGACGGATGAAACCGCCTGTTGCACCTACCAAGCGCATGGTGTGGAGCAAGAATCTGCGCGAGTAGATAGAGAGGCGCACGGTATTGTTGATTAAGACAAACGAAATGAGCATCAGCGCCAGAGCTACGGCCAAGAGTATGAGCGAGAGGGTGTGGATATTGGCGTTGATTTCACGCACCATCTCGGTATGGACTGTGACGTCGGCCACTGTGTCGAGTTGTCGCAGCGGCTCTACAATCTTGTTAATAGAGTCGACCGAGGCATAGGCGGCTTTGACGCGGATATTAAATTCGGGCTGGTAGGGGTTGACGCCGAGCACGGCTACAATATCCTCGCCAATCTCTTTCTCCTCTTGTTGGAGAATCTCTTCGGGCGAAAGATATTCATAGCTCGAGATATATGGCTCGGCATTGAAGCGCTGTTTGAGAGCGTTGACAGCAGCCTCGTCGACTTGGTCGGAGAGGACGAGGTTGAAGCCCATATTTTCTTTAATATTTTGTGTGAGCGTATGACCGGCTATTCCAAGCGAGCCAACGATACCAAGAATCAGTAGCACAAGGGCTACGCTGACGATTGAGATGAGCTGTCGGCTGAAGCTCGACAGATACTTATTATGTTTTTTGCTCATTGAGAGGTGATGTCTTATTAAAGTTGCAAAAATAATACTTGAATAAGGCGATGTCAATAGTTTGGCGATTATTTTCGCATTTTTTATAAGGTTAGGCGAGTTTGCAAATGAGCGTAGCAGACGTAGTGTCGACCACTTCGACAGCTACGATATCGCCCACACGGTAGTCGCCACGAGGGAATACGGCGGTTTTGTTTTGCGATGTGCGACCGACAAACTGCTCACGGCTACGCTTCGACACACCTTCGACGAGCACCTCGAAGCGATGACCGATGTCGCGACGGTTTGACTCGGCCGAAAGCTCGTTTTGGAGGGCAATCATGCGGTTTAGACGGTCGATTTTCACATCTTCGGGGACGTTGTCGGGCATAGTCTTTGAAGCCAATGTGCCCGGACGCTCTGAATATTTAAACATGAATGAGGAGTCGAAGCCCACTTCACGCATCAGCGAGAGCGTCTGCTGGAAGTCTTCCTCGGTTTCGTCGTGGAAGCCGGTGAAGAGGTCGGTAGAGATACCGCAATCGGGGATGCGGCTGCGTATGGCGGCAATGCGATCGAGATACCATTGGCGGGTGTACTTGCGATTCATCAACTTTAATACCTTGTCTGAGCCCGACTGCACCGGGAGGTGGATATGACGGCAGACGTTGGGGGTAGAGGCGATGACATCGATAATCTCGTCGGACATATCCTTGGGGTGAGACGTGGTGAAACGCACACGCATATCCGGAGCGGCAGCGGCAACGGCGGCAAGCAATCCGGCAAAGTTGACTACCGTGCCGTCGGGCGCTTGATAGCGATAGCTGTTGACGTTTTGGCCAAGCAGCGACACCTCTTTGAAGCCTTTGGCTCGTAGGTCGGCCACTTCGTTGAGAATGCTTTGAAGCTCACGGCTGCGCTCGCGACCGCGGGTGTAAGGCACGATGCAATATGAGCAGAAATTGTTGCAACCGCGCATGATGCTGACGAAACCGCTTACTTGATTGCCGAGGATACGAGCCGGGATGATTTCGCGATAGGTCTCGGTGGTTGACAGCTCGACATTGATAGCCTTTTGGCCGGCTTCGGCAGCGGCAAAGAGGTTGGGGAGGTCGAGATAGGAGTCGGGGCCGGCTACGATATTGACACCGTGGTCGTTGATAAGGGAGTCGCGCACGCGCTCGGCCATGCAGCCGATTACGCCGATAATCAAGCTGTGACCGTGGCGACGCATCGAGCGTAGAGCCGCCAGTCGCTGCACGATTTTTTGCTCGGCATTGTCGCGAATAGAGCAGGTGTTGAGCAAAACGGCATCGGCTTGCTCGATATTATCAACAGTTTGGTATCCAACTGTTTGCATAACAGCCGCAACAACCTCGGTGTCGGCGACATTCATCTGACAACCATAGGTTTCGATATACAAATTGCGGTCGGTGTGACCGGGGTCGGTAATGTTCATAGCGTAAGGTTTTTGTGGTTCCAAAGCGCCCAAATTATCGTCAAATGTGCATAAATGGGTAAAAACTTTGTCTATAACCAAATAAATTCATAATTTTGCGCAAAATTACTAAAAGTGTGTATTTTCTACAAAAGATTTCTTTATTAAAATATGGCATTTAATATCATTACAGCTCAAGAAGCTGCATCCATGATCAACCATGGACAAACTATCGGAACCTCCGGTTTTACTGCATCGGGCACGCCCAAGGCGATAACCGACGCATTGGCCGAAAAGGCAGTGAAAGAACATGAGCAAGGCCGCGAGTTTAAGGTAAACTTGTTTACCGGAGCCTCGACCAACCAACACGCCGACGGCGCATTGTCGCGTGCCAATGCCTTGAACATGCGCGCCCCCTATCAAAACACACCCGATCTGCGCTTACGTATCAATTCTCACGATGCTCACTATTTCGACCGTCACCTCTCTGAGTTGGCCCAAGAATTGCGCTACGGCTTCTACCCCAAAATCGACTATGCCATCATCGAAGCCGCCGACATCAACGAAAAAGGCGAAATAATACTCGGCAACGGCGTCGGCAACATCCCTACTTTTGCCGCCATGGCCGACAAAATCTTCATCGAACTCAACTCTCGTCTGCCCAAAGGCCTCTATGGCATGCACGACATCTTCACTCTGCAAGACCCGCCATTCCGCAGCGAAATACCTATCTATAAACCCTCCGACCGTATCGGTTCGCCCGTGCTCAAAATCGACCCCAACAAGGTTGTAGGTATCGTAAAAACCGACTACTACGACGGCGTAAAACCGTTCTCCGAACCCGACGCCGTTTCGCAAAAAATCGGTTCAAACGTGGTCAACTTCTTGCTGAGCGAACTGCGTGCCGGACGCCTTCCCAAAAGCTTCTTGCCCCTGCAATCGGGCGTAGGCAACGTAGCCAACGCCGTGCTCTACGACCTCGGCGAAAGCACCGAGATACCTCCGTTCTCAATGTACACCGAGGTGACTCAAGACTCTGTGTTTGAACTGATGCTCAAGGGCAAATGCGTATTCTCAAGCACCTGCTCAATGACTATCTCCGACGAGATGGAAGCTCGCTTGTATGAAAATCTCGATTTCTTCCACGACAAAATCATCATGCGTCCGGCCGAAATCTCCAACTCTCCCGAAATCATACGCCGACTGGGTGTCGTAGCCATGAACACCGCTTTGGAAGCCGACATCTTTGGCAATATCAACTCAACCCACGTGTTGGGAACCAAGATGATGAACGGCATCGGCGGCTCGGGCGACTTCACTCGCAACTCTTACATCTCGATATTCTCTTGCCCGTCAGTGACCAAAGGCGGTTTGATTTCAAACATCGTGCCTATGGTAGCCCACTGCGACCACTCAGAACACTCGGTCGACATCCTTATCACCGACCAAGGCGTGGCCGACTTGCGTGGCAAAGACCCCGTACAACGCGCCGAAACTATCATCGAAAACTGCGCCAACCCTGAATATCGTCAGCTGCTTTGGGACTACCTCAAGATGGGCAAAGGCGGACAAACGCCCCACTCACTGGCCGCAGCATTCGCGTTCCACGTAGAATTTGCCAACTCAGGCGATATGCGCAACACCGATTTCTCGAAATACGGAGCATAAACCCTACACATTAATAATATAAGGAGCGTCCTCCCAAACCTGCGGAGGACGCTCTTTTTTTA
>CAZBBL010000022.1:8530-20754 GCA_964490275.1 uncultured Barnesiella sp. | reverse complement strand
GGCGATTATGTTAATTTTTGGTGGTTTTATTTAGAAATTGTGAATTTGTGGAAATTTGGTTATCTTTGCCATAACTAATGAATCTAACCCAACTGCCGAGTCGGCAAATCTTATGTCTTATACCTCGCTAAGGTCGTTTTTCCTACTCCTTTTAGGTGCCATACTTGGCCCGTTGTCGGTCTATGGTATGGGCAGCCATTTTATCGAAAACTATACTGACAGCCCCGTAAATCTCGGTGGCCAAACGTGGAGTGTGTCGACCTACAACAACGATTGGATTTTCTTCGCCAACAAAAACGGCCTGTATCAATTTAACGGAAACAGTTGGGCTATCGCGACGATGCACAATGGCGCAGATGTGCGCAGCGTGTTTGCCAGTCCAAAAAACAAACGTGTCTACGTTGGTGGTATCAATGAGTTTGGCTATGTCACTCCCGACGACCATGGCTGTTTGCGCTATACCTGTTTGAGCGACAGCATCGGCAAGAATAAATATATCGGTAATATTTGGGGCATCTATAAGACTGAAGGTGGCGTGTACACCCAAGGCGACCATGATGTGCTGATAAGCGAAGGTTCAAAGTCGACCGTCGTTCATGGTAATGATAAGCTCAATTGCTCAAATTTGGTCAACTCGGTGCTCTATCTTGGCACTGACAACGGTTTGAAGGTGCTTATAGGCCGTAAGATAGTGCAGGCCTATGGAGCGGAGAGTTTGAAGTCGGCGCGAGTTCGCCAGATTTTGCCCTATAAGGATGGCATACTCGTAGTGACCTCATCTTCAGGAGTCTACTATTATGATGGCAGTACAACAACGCGCCTTTCGATTGACCCGGCTTGGCAGTCGCGATTGACCGATATATTTTGTGGAGCAGTCAGAGGCAATACCTTAGCATTGGGAACTGTGCTCAACGGCTTGTATATCATTGATTTGACTACGGGCAACGTGAGTCATTACAGTCAGGACAACGGTATGCAAAACAATACGGTATTGTCGTTGGCTTTTGACTCTGAGGGCAACCTTTGGGCCGGCCTCGACCGAGGTATCGACCGTTTGCGATTGAGTTTGCCCGTGACCGATTTGTTTGCTCATTCCTCTAATATCGGAGCGGGATATGTGGCCCAAATTATCGACGGGCGTCTCTATTTT
The DNA here is from genome assembly GCA_964490275.1 of uncultured Barnesiella sp. Lineage (GTDB taxonomy): Bacteria > Bacteroidota > Bacteroidia > Bacteroidales > Muribaculaceae > JAGBWK01. Next base: position 19,604 of record CAZBBL010000022.1, on the reverse strand, counting down.
GGAACCAATCGCGGACTATATTCGGCTCCATACAACAAATCGGCCACCAATTTCGATGCGTCGATGTTGGGAAATATGTCGGGCCAGGTATGGAACATACAGAAGGTTGGCGACGATATATTTTGCCTTCATGACCGTGGTTTGTTCCTGCTCCAAAACGGCGTGGCTAAGCAGCTCGACGTGACCAACGGCGTTTGGCTTGTGCAGCCTTTTATCAGCGACCAAACGCGAGCTTATGTCGGCACTTATGATGGCATAAGCGTAATACAAAAAACGGCTGATGGTTGGCACACGGTTAAGGTGATTGACAATTGCTATGTGTCGGCTTTTAGTTTTGTGCTCGAAGATGACTATACGATTTGGTATGTAAACCCGCGTACCGACGTTGTAAGAATGCGCCTCGACCCCAAGACTTACAAGATAGTTGCCCGCACTCATTACAATAAGGATAAGGGGTTGCCGGTGACACAGGATGTAAATGTCTATAAAATCGACAACGCGATAAGGTTCACTACTCAAAACGGTATATTTCGTTATGACAAGGCTTCTGATTGCATAGTTAGAGACACGTTGCTCAACTCTCGTTTGGAAAATCGTCAGGGGATACTCAGCATTCAAAGCCGTGGAAAGTATCTGTATGCGTTGACGGCCAAAGAGCTGTTGCGCTCTGATGGGCACCACATATCGTCGCTGCCGATGATGCCGATGAAGGCTCGTTCGTTTCACCCCGCACATTTGTTTACGGTGGTTAATGATTCGACGGTGATTTTGCCTAATCATATGGGGTATAGCGTGTTCCATTTTGGAGCGTTGCCCCACTGCATTAAGCCTTCGCCTCAGTATGGGCGCATCAATCGCATGAGCCTTACCGAACTCGGCGACTCGGTAATCTTCATCTCCAACTTCTTGCAGCATAAGCCGAAAATAGAGATTCCCTACAGCAACAACTCAGTGAAAATTGATTTTGGCGTGCCACCCCAAGACAACTCGTTTGTCGAGGGATATAAATATAGATTGAACGGTGGGCCTTGGAGCGAGTTGACGCCGTCCAATTTTAAGGAGTACACCGGCCTGTCGAACGACGACTATACCTTTGAAGTTGTGACAATCACCTCCGACGGCCAGACGATTTCAGACTCTATCGACTTTACGATATTGCCACCGTGGTATCTGACCGTTTGGGCAAAGATAGTATATCTGTTGCTGATTATCGTTGCAATATGGATGCTCTATAGATTGACCAATAAGCGTGTGGCTCGAGCAGCTCGCTTGGCCGAATTGCGCAAGGATGCCGAAATCAAACGCAAAGATCAAGAGATTCATGCGCTGGAGAAGCAGAAGTTGCAAGGCGAAATTGAGCATAAATCGCAAGAAATAGTCAATCTATTGCTGAGTGTATCGAGCAAAAACGAGGCGCTCATAAACATAAAGGAGGAGCTGCAAAGCATACGTGCCAACCTCAAGGGCGACCCGACGAATCGCAAATCGCTCACAGCGCTTCAGGAGCAAATCGACACAGCCCTGCAATCAGAGAAAATACTCGACCGCATAGAGAAGGAGTTTGACCTGGTGCACAACGATTTCACAAAGAAGCTGCGAGCTGATTACCCCGACCTTAGTGCAAACGAAATAAAAATCTGCTCTTATATAAAGATGAATCTCTCGACGAAGGAGATTGCGCCGTTGATGAACATGAGTTTGCGCGGTGTTGAAACCATTCGTTACAGAATGAGAAAGAAGTTTGCGCTTGACCGTTCAGACAGCTTGACTGAGTTTATACGCAATTTTTGATTAAGTATATTAACTAAAAAGGGTAGGGCTGCTTTAACACTTATTCTCTATTCTTCGGGATGAAACAAAATTTACAATATCAAAAGCCAGCGAAATCATGAAAAACTTAAATCTACTGAAAAACAACGATATAAAAATAGATAGCGTATTTTTGACGTATTATTTTTTTGACACTGACGTAATTTTGCATACCTAAAATATTTCATCTAAAGATTAATTTAGCTAAATTCGCTGCCGTAAACCTAACCTAACCCTCTTAACCGAAAACTTCTTTAAACCATAAAACACAAAAACATGAGATCTAATCTATTCTCGATTACACTTCTCGCCGGTTTGATGCTTACCGCTTGTAGTTCAAGTTCGGGTGACGAACCGGTAAATTCGACGACCAATGTTACATTTGTAGTTTCGCCAGAAAGCGTTCAGGTAGATGCTGATGCCGGCAACACACAAATTTCAGTTAAGGCTGATGCAGATTGGAAAATCGTATCGAGCGATGACTGGTGCACCGTTTTCCCCACAGGTGGAGTGAAAAACGAAGAGACAAAGGTCACAGTTAAGTACACTAAACTCTCGGGTATCGATGCTCGTACAGCTACACTCACCATTAGCTCGGGCAAATCGACAAAAGCAGTTACGGTAACGCAAAATCCGAATGCCACTGTAGTTCTTAGCTCAACAAAGCTTACCGCCGGTGCGCAAGCACAAGATGTTGAGTTTACCGTCAATGCCAACACCGCATGGACAGCCACAAGCGCACAATCGTGGGCTACGGTAGCTCCTGCATCGGGCACAACCGGAGAAACCACAGTGAAAGTAACCCTTACGGAAAACACCACAAACAGTCAGCGCGACGCTCAAATCACTATTGCTTATGCAGGAGGCAGCCAAACTGTAGCAGTGTCGCAACTTTCAGACGCTATCGCAACTCCTGCGGGCTATACCTTGGTATGGAACGATGAGTTTAACGACAGCTCGCTCTCAATGCCCGACGAATCACAATGGTGGTATGAAACCGGCAACGGTGGCTGGGGCAACAACGAGATACAAAATTATGTAGCCGGCAAACGCGGCTCTAATGTTGTAGCTCAAGTGTCGAACGGCACACTGAAAATCAACCTTATTAAGGTGGGTAGCGAAGTGCTTTCAGCTCGTATCAACACATCGCAAAGCTGGACATACGGCTATTTTGAAGCTCGTTTGAAACTCCCCAAAGGCAAAGGCACATGGCCCGCATTTTGGATGATGCCCAAAAACTATGTTAGCTGGCCCGGCAGCGGTGAAATCGATATCATGGAAGAAGTTGGATACAACCCCAACTACACCTCTTCGTCGATCCACTGCGATGCTTACAACCATACTCTCGGTACACAAAAAACAGCCGAAGTGCTTACAGCCGGCGCTCAAGATGAGTTCCACGTATATGCATTGGAATGGACAGCCGACTATATCCGTACATACGTCGATGGCAAACAACTCCTTTATTTTGCCAACGACAAGGCCGGCAACAATGACACATGGCCTTTCTCAAATCCCTTCTACCTCAAGCTCAACCTCGCATGGGGCGGCAACTGGGGTGGTGCACAAGGCATCGACGAATCTTGCCTGCCTGCTACCTATGAGATCGACTACGTACGTGTATTCCAAAAGAAATAATCAACTATGAGAAGCATTAATGCACTGTTGGCATGTGTTGTCGCAGCCTCGAGCTTGACAATCTCGGCCAAACCTATTTATAAAGATGCAAAACAGCCCATCGAGAAGCGCGTCGAAGACCTTCTTTCGCGCATGACACTCGATGAGAAAATCGGCCAGCTCAACCAACGTAACGTTTGGGACGGCGCCGAGGCTTATGCAATGTTCAACGACCAAGCTGCTGCCGGTGTTATCGGTTCGGTGCTCAATGTTATTGACCCGGCGAGAGTCGACGCGATGCAGCACGCTGCCGTTGACAAATCGCGATTGGGCATACCGTTGCTCTTTTCTCGCGACGTAATCCACGGTTACAACACTATTATGCCTATTCCGCTTGGCCAAGCTGCCACCTTCGATACCGAAGTGGTGAAGCAAGGCGCGCGTGTAGCTGCTGTAGAGGCTTCGGCCGACGGTATCCGTTGGACATTTGCTCCGATGATCGATATCTCACGCGATGCACGTTGGGGCCGTATCGCCGAAAGCTGTGGCGAGGACGTGTATCTTTCGCGCCAAATGGCACGTGCAATGATTGAAGGATTCCAAGGCGACAATCTCACCGACCCGACAGCCGTTGCAGCTTGTGCAAAACACTTTGTTGGCTATGGCGCTACTGAAAACGGTCGCGACTACAACTCGACCAACATTCCCGAACGCTCGATGCGCAACGTCTATCTGCCTCCGTTTGAAGAAGCTTGCAAAGCGGGCTGTCTGACATATATGTCGTCGTTTAACGACAATGACGGTATTCCAGCTTCGGGTAACCGCTACGTGTTGACCGACATATTGCGTGGCGAATGGGGCTTCAAAGGCTTTGTCGTTTCAGACTGGGCCAGCGTCGTCGAAATGGTGAATCACGGATTCTGCGCCGACCGCAAGGATGCAGCCAAAACCGGTTTCAATGCCGGCGTCGACATGGAAATGGAGAGCTGCACATATATTGAAAACCTCAAATCGCTCGTAGAAGAGGGCAAGGTTTCGATGGCCGACATCGACAAATCGGTTGCCAACATCTTGCGTGTTAAATTTGCTCTCGGTCTTTTCGAGAACCCCTATATCACTACACCTCAAAGCGTGAAATATTGCGACGCTCACTTGGCTGCAGCTCAAAAGGCTGCCACAGAGAGCGTGATAATGCTTAAAAACGCCGACGATATCTTGCCGCTCGACGCAAAGACAGTGAAAACTATCTTGGTTACCGGCCCGTTGGCCGACGCGCCCTATGAGCAGATGGGTACTTGGGTATTCGATGGCCAAAAAGAGCATACCGTCACATTGGTTGACGCTCTGAAAAAGCAATATGGGAAAAACATTAATATAATCTTCGAGCAAGGATTGGCTTACAGCCGCGACAACAGTACGCAAGGTATCGACCGTGCAGTTGCTGCGGCTGCCAAAGCCGATGTCGTGATTGCGGTAGTAGGTGAGGAGTCAATTCTCTCGGGCGAAGCTCACAGCCTTGCCAACCTCGATTTGAAAGGCGCTCAAGCACAACTTATCGAAGCTCTGTCGGCAACCGGCAAGCCTCTGGTGACAATTATCATGGCCGGCCGTCCGTTGACTATCGCCAAACAAGTTGAGCAATCAAATGCAGTGCTTTATTCATTCCATCCCGGCACAATGGGTGGCCCCGCATTGGCCAACATCCTCTTCGGTGTTGAGAGCCCCAGCGGTAAGACTCCCGTGTCGTTCCCGATGATGTCGGGTCAAACACCTATATATTATAGCCATTACAACACCGGTCGCCCGGCTCAAGGCGTTGAGACACTTATCGACGATATCCCCGTAGAAGCCGGCCAAACATCGCTTGGTTGCACCAGCTTCTGGTTGGATGCCGGATTTGGCCCGTTGTTTAGCTTTGGCTATGGCTTGAGCTATGGTAAGTTTGACTACAGCAATTTGGCAATCGATAAAACCACATACGCCGACGACGATACAATCAACGTAAGTTTCACGCTTACCAACAGCGGACGCCACGCGGCTACCGAGGTAGCTCAGCTCTACGTTCGCGACCTCGTCGGTTCGATAGCCCGTCCGGTGCGCGAGCTTAAAGGCTTCAAACGCGTGACGCTCAACCCCGGAGAGTCGACACAAGTCAGCTTCGAGCTTCCCGTAAGCGAATTGGCTTTCTATGGTCTCGACCTTAAGAAGAAAGTAGAAGCAGGCGACTTTATGCTCTTTGTCGGAGGCGACAGCAACTGCCAATTGAGTACCGGCTTTAAAGTAGAAAACAACAACTAATTGTCTAATATTAAATTTTTTATTAACCTAAATCAAAGTACGATGAGACGATTATCGTTATTCCTAGTCTCTATTTTAACAGCGATCTGTCTATATGCAGACGATGTTAAAATCTCGGGTACTGTAGTTTCAGCATCCGATGGTGAGCCCTTAATCGGGGCCAGTGTTACCGTCAAAGGTAGCAAGGTAGGTGTCGTAACCGACATTGATGGCAACTTTACCATCACGGCGCCCACCGGCGGCAAATTAGCAGTCACATATATTGGCTACGGTTCTGCCGAATACAGCGTTGTCGGCGCAGCCCAAAACATCACAATTCAACTCGGTGAAGACACCCAAATGCTCGACGAATTGGTCGTAGTAGGTTATGGCGTTCAAAAGAAAAGCGTTGTGACCGCAGCTATCTCTTCAGTCGATAGCGAGACTCTCGGTCTGACATCTCCGGTGCGTGTAGATAACGCGCTGAAAGGTTTGACCTCAGGTGTGACCGTAACTTCAGCATCAGGCCAGCCCGGCGACGCAGCTCGCGTACGTATCCGTGGTATTGGCACTATCAACGATTCAGACCCTCTGTATATCGTTGACGGTATGCCTATCGAAGGCGGTATCGACTACCTCAACCCCAACGACATCCAGTCAATCGAAGTGCTGAAAGACGCCGCCTCAGGTGCTGTCTACGGTGCTCGTGCAGCCAACGGTGTTATCTTGGTGACAACCAAGAGTGGTCAAGAAGGTAAAGTGAAAGTTACCTACGACTTCTCTTACGGTTGGCAAAGCGCTTGGAAAAAACGCGATGTGCTCAACGCTACCGAATATGCAATCATGATGAATGAGGGTTCGCTCAATGCCGGCATGGCAGCTCCCTACTCAGATCCTTACTCTTATGGTGAAGGTTTTGATTGGCAAAGCGCCGTGTTCAACGACAATGCACCTGTTCAAAACCATCAACTCAGTGTCAGTGGCGCCAACGACAAAGTCAACTACTTCCTTTCGGCCGGCTACTACACCCAAGAAGGTATCGTAGGTGGTAACTTCAACCGTTCAAACTACGAACGTATGACATTGCGCAGCAACACTGTCTATACCCTCTTCGATAAGAGCAAACAGCGCAAATGGCTCAACAACATGAAGGTGACCGTTAACGCATCTTACGCTCGCATCAAGAGCCGCAGCATTGAAACCAACTCTACTTGGGGCTCGCCTCTTGGCTCGGCATTGGCAATTTCGCCTATGTTGACTCCCTACCTCGAAGGCGATGCAGCTCAACAACAGATCGACTACTATGCAGGCAACGTCAACTACGTGCCCTTGTATGGCTCAAACGGTTTGTTGCTTACCAACCCCGAGGTGTTTGGCAACTACCAAGAAATGGCCAACCCTATTGCTAACCTTTCATTGCCCGGCGCACAAGGCTGGAGCCACAAATTTGTAGGCAACTTCATTGGCGAACTCCAACTTTGGGACAACTTGAAATATCGTATCAGCTACGGCGCTGACCTCTCATTCTATGGTTCAGACGGCTATACTCAAGAATACTACCTACGCTCAGGTGCAAGCCAAACATTCTCTACCGCTTACGCAACCAAGAGCCAAAGCACAGTTTGGCAGTTGGAAAACACCTTGAGCTACGATAAGAAAATTGGCCTCCACAACTTCTCAATCTTGTTGGGTCAATCAGCAAAAGAGAGCCGCGGTTCTTACCTCTATGGTTCACGCAACTATATTATCGACTACAACCGTCCTTACATCGACGCTTCGACAGGTCAAGCCGCCAACGGTGACCAAACATCTTCAGGCGCTCCCTACGCTAAAGCTAAATTGGCTTCATTGTTTGGCCGTGTAAGCTACGACTACGATTCTCGCTACATGTTCCAAGCTACTATCCGTCGTGATGGTTCTTCTCGCTTTGGTTCAAACAACCACTGGGCTACATTCCCATCATTCTCTTTGGGTTGGAACCTTACCAACGAACAATTCATGCAAAGCCGTCCCGATTGGTGGAACAACGCTAAGGTTCGTTTCTCTTGGGGTAAAAACGGTAACGAAAACATCGGCGACTTCCTCTACTTGGCTCTCGCTTCTACCGGCAACAACGCTATCTTTGGTAAAGACGAAACAGTCACCATCGGTACGAAACCTTCACTTCTCCCCAATAAAAACCTCAAATGGGAGGAATCAAAACAAACCGATATCGGTCTTGACCTCGGTTTCTTGAACAACTCTATCACCTTCACCATCGACTACTACAAAAAAATAACCGACGGTATGTTGATGAGCATGAGCGTTCCCTCTTACGTAGGTGAAACCGTTCCTGTGGGCAACGTTGGTAAGATGGAAAACTCAGGTCTTGAAATGGAAGCTAAATATACCCTCAATGTCGGTGGCTTCAACATCGGCGTAGGCGGTAACATTTCTTACCTCAAAAACAAACTGATTGAATATGGCAACGAAGAAGGTTGGGCCAACCTCGACTCATTCCAAGGCGTAGGTACAATTTCACGTGCCGAAAACGGTCAACCCTTCCCGTTCTTCTATGGCTACAAAACCGACGGTATCTTCCAAACCCAAGCTGAAGCCGACGCTTACAATGCTCTCTATGGCGACACCGCTGTAGCCGGCGACGTAAGATTTGTCGACGTCAATGGCGACGGTGTAATCGACGACAACGACCGTACCAAAATCGGTAAAGGTATGCCCGACTGGACTTATGGCTTCAACTTCTCTGTTGAATACAAAGGCATCGCTTTGAACGCAATGTTCCAAGGCACTATCGGCAACGATATCTTCGACGCTACTCGTCGTGTCGACGCTATCGCTTCAAACCTTCCCTCTTGGATGCTCAACCGTTGGACCGGTGAAGGCACTTCAAACCGCATTCCTCGCTACGTACGTGGCGACTCTCGCAACTGGGTATCTTCTGACCTGTATGTTTACGACGGCGACTATATGCGTCTGAAAAACCTCGTCATCAGCTACACTTTCCCCAACCAGTTGACACGCAAAATCGGTGTTGAAAGCTTCCGCGTTTACGGCTCGGCTGAAAACCTCTTGACATTCACCAAATATCACGGCTACGACCCCGAAATCTCTTCAGGTGGTACATCGCTCGGTATCGACTATGGTGTTTATCCTCAACCCCGTGTATTCAGCTTAGGATTTAACATTCAATTCTAATCCATTTAAGACCAATCACAATGAAAAAAACAATATATTTCAGCGCAGGAATATTGGCGGCAGCAATGAGCTTAAGCTCTTGCTCTGACTCCTTCCTTGAAGTCACATCTCCGACTCAGGAATCCGCCGATGAATATTTCACCACCGACGCCCATATCCAAGAGGCTGTCGTAGCAGCTTACGACCCCTTGCACTGGCCCGACTGGGCAATGAGCGAATACAACCCCGTCAACATCATGTCTGATATCATGGCTGATGACCTCTGGGTTGGTGGTTCAGACCGTACCGATAATGCCAACTGGCACTATATGATGAACTATTCTTGCTCAGGCAACTATGTAATCGCAGGCCTTTGGACCGATGCATACTCGGGCATCAAACGTTGCAACGACGTAATCTCTTACATCAACAACCACGACGTCACCGGCATGAGCGAAGAGAGCGCTAAATACTACGAAGCTCAAGTAAGAGTACTCCGCGTATTCTACTACAACTGGCTCTGGAAATTCTGGGGTAATGTAGTCTACTATGAAGAAAACTTCCAAGGCGCTCCCTACCTGGGCACACAATACACTGCCGACGAAGTTTACAACTTCATGATTAGTGACCTCGAAGGTGCTATCGCTCTCGATGCACTGCCAATGCAAGAAACCGATACCAACGTAGGTCGTGTCACCAAAGCTATGGCCTATATGCTCTATGCCGAAATCGTAATGTATCAAAACGATACCGACCGCTACGCTAAGGCTCTCGAGTATATGAAAGAAATCATCAACTCCGGTAGCTACGACCTCAACCCCGACTACGACAATATCTTTAAAGAATCAGGCGAATGGACAAGCGAATCAATCTTTGAAGTAAACTACAAAGACGACAACGCTATCCGCGACTGGAGCAATCCTTTGGCAGCCGGCGGTACAGTATTGCCTACATTGTTGGCTCCGAGCAACTGGCCTTCAGGCAACGACGGTCACGATGGCGGTTGGGGATTCTGCCCCGTACGTCAAGAGACCTACGACCGCTATGAAGCCGGCGACGTTCGTCGCGACGCTACTTGCTGGAACGCAGGCGCTTTAGGCGTTGACTACAACAAACGTTACCAAGACACCGGTTTGTTCCTCGAGAAATACACCGCTCACACCGGCGACAATGCCGATCAAAAAGCTTCGTCAGAACTCAACTGGAACAACAACCTCCGTATCTATCGCTACTCTGAAACTCTGCTCAACGCAGCTGAGTTGATACTCCGCGGCGCAGGCTCTGGCGATGCTCAAGGTTATCTCGACAAAGTTCGTACACGTGCAGGTGTTGCAAGCATAACCGCTACTATCGACAACGTAATCGAAGAACGTCACCTCGAATTTGTCGGCGAAGGCAAACGCTATTGGGACCTCATCCGTACAGGCAAAGCAGCTTCTGTTCTTGTCCCCGACCAATATGGCTATCGCACCAACTCTTGGACTGAAAACAAGAAATACCTGCCCATTCCTCAGAGCGAAATCGATAAAGCTCAAGGCACACTCAAACAAAACAATTATTAAATCTAACCGTCTAACACAATGAAAAAGCTGTTTTCAAATATAGCAAAATCGTTGGTCGTCATTGGTGCAGTGGCCTTGACCGCTTGCTCTCCCGACGATTATGCCGGAGTTGATCCCAACGGTATTCCTCAAGCATCCGACATCGATGCAGTAGTGACCGTTGACCAAGAGACCAACCAATTTACGTTGACCCTCAACAATAAGGGCTACTATCCCGTTTGGACTATCTACACCAGCGATACCAAAACAGATATCTCTACACGCAACGAGTATACGGGCATTATCGCCACTGCCGGTGTTTACCCCGTAGAAGTGCGTATGGGTAACCGCAACGGTGTCAGCGAAGGCTCAAAAACCCTCTATATCCAAATTGATAACACTATTGTTGACTATGCCCCCTATATCCGTCGTTTGACTAACGGCGATAGCAAAACTTGGCAAATCGCATCAGACGTAGCAGGCCACCTTGGCTGCGGCGAATCAGGCACTGACGGTCTCAACTGGTGGAGCGCTTCTGCCAACGATAAAGCCGGTACAGGTCTGTATGAAAACCGTTTCATCTTCACCCAAACTACTGCAACCGATGGTGGTGACTATACCTACGACCCCGGTACAAGCGGTACGGTTTACGTAAA
>CAZBBL010000022.1:0-8430 GCA_964490275.1 uncultured Barnesiella sp. | reverse complement strand
ATGTGGACTAAAGCCACTGTTGACGCTCCCACATTCTGGTATGCTCCCGGTTGGAACCAAATCGCTGATCCCGACTACACCTATGATGGCACTACCTACACCGTGACATTGCCCCAAGCCACTTCAGATACATGGCAAGCTCAAATGCTCATCCCGACCAATATCTCTACTTCGTCGGCCAACAGCTACGACTTCTCTGTAATCCTCAATTCTACCTTGGGTCACCCCCACGTGATGGTTAAGCTCGTCGACAGCACCGATGACGGTATCTACTATTGCGCCGACCAAGTAACGCTCAACGCCTATGAAGACTACGTCTACTACTTCTCAGACGTTCAAGGTCTCGACATCGCCAACCTCAAGTTTGTCTTCGACTTCGGCGGCAACGAAGCAGGTGATGTGATTACTATCTCTAACATCGTATTCAAAGACCACGCCAACGATGATGGCACTGTGCTTCCTTCTGAAGACGAAGTTGCCGACGTTGATTGGGTTTCGTTTGCTTCAACCGACAACCTCTGGTATGGCTGCTCATACGAAAACTTCTTCTACTATGCTCCTAATTGGAGCCAGATTGCTGACCCCGGCTTCACTGACAATGGCACAAGCTACACAATCAGCCTTCCCTCAGCAACCTACGACACATGGCAAGCTCAAGTTCACTTCAAAACTAATATCGCCACCACTTCGGCTAAGAAGTATGACTTCCGCCTTACCCTCAACTCAAATGTTGACATCGCAGGCGTAACAGTCAAACTTACCTCAAACGATAGCGACGACGTATATTATTTCACCGACAAAGTGAAACTCACAGCTTACGACGATGTAGTCCTCAAAGAAGTTGACCTCGCAGGCCTCGACATCAATGGCGTTAAACTCGTGCTCGACTTCGGTGGCAACCCCGACGGCGCACAAGTTGAAGTGTCAAACGTAATCCTTCAAGAACACAAATAATCAGGGCTTAACCCCTTTGATTTACCCCCTATATTTCAGAGCTCCCAATTGCGGGGGCTCTGATTTTTTTATGAAAAAATCAGAGCCCCGATGCAGATTATCCCAAAAACTTTATTACCTTTGTAGTCGCAAACTCAAGGAGTGGTGCTCGAGTGGCTGAAGAGGCACGCCTGGAAAGCGTGTAAACGTCAAAAGCGTTTCCCGAGTTCGAATCTCGGTCACTCCGCAAAAATAGACGGAGTCCTATTTTAAGGACGACCGAGATGAGAACGAGCAGAGTACGTAATCGCCTTCAGGCGCTTGCGCAGCAAGAATCTCGGTCACTCCGCAAAAATAGACGGAGTCCTATTTTAAGGACGGCCGAGATGAGAACGAGCAGAGTTCGTAATCGCCTTCAGGCGCTTGCGCAGCAAGAATCTCGGTCACTCCGCAAAAATAAAACGTCAAGCGCAGGCAGACTCCAATCGGCATTCTGTCTGTGTCCGTTTTTTTATAGGCCGGTAATGCGGTAGTAGCTCAGTTGGTAGAGCGGCGGCTTCCCAAGCCGCAGGTCGCGGGTTCGAACCCCGTCTACCGCTCCATTTTCCCGCCTCGTATTGCGCAATTATATTCCCCAACCTCATCGACTCGTATCCCCGTTGTAGCGGCGAAATTGATTTCGCCCGCCACTCTCAAATGTCTGATATGTTGATGTTTGCGCCGCTTACTGCTATGGTGATAAATACAAATGAGCTTTAGCATATAATTGTATGGTAAAGCTCATTTGAGATTATTCTTTTTAGGGAAGATTGTTATAGATATCCTCTTCCGTAGCAGGTTCTACAAGTGTGTTGGACGTGGGAATGTTGTGGGCAAACTCTGCCACATTTTCCACAATATTCTTCGATAATACCTGACGTGTAGCTGGGTGGATATACAACCTCGTCTAAACCTTGTCCTGTGCCGTGACATGCCGGGCATTGACGTTGCTGCGGCCCTGAACTTGAACTTGAGCTTCCGGAATTGCCATTGTATATGGGAGTGTAGTTACTGCCTCCGTTTCCGGCATAGTTTCCACTATTGGTAGCTTCTGTATAACCCTTACCTTTGCATTTCACACATGAGGTTGTGCCATCAGCTCTACAAGTTATGCATGGTATCCCTGATCCGAATTGACGTGTGCCGCCACAGATATAACAAGTTTCTCGACCTGTGCCATTACACCTATCACATACTTTTTTGTTTGATCCTTGCATCGTATATGATCCGGCGAAGGTGCTTCCATACTTATTGCCGTTGTATCTCACCATTAGGTAGACTTTATATGTATGGTTTCCATTTTTGGGCGCAAGCTTATCATTGCGGATATACACCTTAATATCAGTCCAAGTTGAGGGCTCGTAGTTGCATTTAATGCGTTTGAACTCTGATACATAATTGCCATTTGCGTTCTTATGCCAATTGCCTTGGTCGTCCTCTATCATTAGAAGGAGGTCGCATTCTTTTCCTCTAAGACCTTGAATTTTGAGGTTGCAGTGAGCAACCAGGCATTTGTTTCCTTGAGAGGATACAACATTTTGCTCGATTCTCGTTCTCCCAATTGTAACATCAATAGCCAATGCTTGAAATGTAATGAATAGCGTAAGCAAGAATAATAGTTTTCTCATGATTATAAATTTAGTTAAAATAAGTACAAATATATATATGTAGATATATTATTCCAAAAATCTGAGTATGTTGTTCGGCAGATTTTAGTAAATGCGAAGCAGCGAACGTGAGTATCTATTATCGGGAGGCTTTGCGGTAGAGGATGATGGCGATGATGCTGTAGACGATGTTTGGAATCCACATGGCAATCATCGGGGTCGTGAAGCCCGATACGGCAAAGGAGGATGTGACGGTCATAAACAGCAGGTAGCTAAAGGCCAACACCAGGCCGATGCCGATATTGACGCCCATGCCGCCTCTTACTTTGCGCGAGGATAGCGAGAGACCGATTATCGTAAGGATAAATGCGGCGGCACACATGGCATAGCGCCGGTTGAGCTCTATTTCAAACGATTTAATGTTGGCTACGCCGCGCTCTTTTTGTGAGTTGATATAATCGATGAGCTGAGGGTTTGTGAGGGTCTCATGGTCGTTTTTGGCGATGAGGAAGTCGCGTGGCTCCATTTGTATGATGGAGTCGATTGTAGCGCCTTTTTTTGTTTCTTCGCGATTGGCTTTGAATTCGCGTATGGTATAGTCGCGGAGTCGCCATTGATGGAGGTTTTCCCATTCGATGGTTTGTGCGGTGAGGCGGCTTACGAGCTTTTTGTCTTTAAATTTGTCGAGTGAGAATTTATAGCCTGTACGCGAGGTGTTGTCGTAGCGCGACATGTAGGCGATAACTCCGGGCTCTACTTGAAGCATGATGTTGTTGCCGTAGTCGACGCGTTTGTTTTTGACATAGGTGTTGGTATAGTCGATACGCTTGACGTTGGCAGGGGGGATAATGTAGGCGCTGAGGAAGAATGTAGCGATAGCGATAACGAGGGCCGACATCATGTAGGGGCGAGTGAGACGTTTGAAGCTCATGCCGGTCGAGAGCATCGCTATAATTTCGGAGTTGCCGGCGAGTTTCGAGGTGAAGAAGATGACGGCAATGAATGTAAACAGTGGGCTAAACTGGTTGGCGAAGTAGGGGAGGAAGTTGAGAAAATAGTCGACGATAGTAGCTTTTAGCGGCGCTTTGAGAAATGCGTCGAGCTTTTCGTTGACGTCGAACATGATGGTAATCGCAAGAATCAAGATGATGGCAAAGACGTAGGTGCCAAGAAACTTGCGAATGATGTATGAGTCGAGTTTTTTAATTGGGTTTTGCATAACGAATCATAGGCGTCGAGTGACGCGTTGGAGCATGTCGGCTTTCCAACTTTTGAAGTCGCCTTGGATGATGTGAGTGCGGGCTTCGCCGACGAGCCAAAGGTAGAAGGCGAGATTGTGGATTGATGCAATCTGCATAGCCAATAGCTCGTTGGCTACAAACAGATGGCGCAAGTAGGCGCGAGAATAGGCGCGGTCGACGTAGCTGGGCCCATCTTCTTGTATCGGGGAGAAGTCGTCGGCCCATTTTTTATTGCGCATATTCATGATGCCGTTTGAGGTGAAGAGCATGCCGTTGCGGGCGTTGCGGGTTGGCATTACGCAATCCATCATGTCGACGCCACGTTCGATAGCTTCGAGAATGTTGGCGGGTGTGCCGACGCCCATCAGGTAGCGAGGTTTGTCTTGAGGGAGTATCTCGTTGACAACTTCAATCATCTCGTACATCACCTCGGTAGGTTCGCCAACGGCGAGGCCTCCGATGGCGTTGCCTTCGGCGCCGAGCGAGGCTACAAATTCGGCCGATTGACGGCGCAAGTCGGGGTAGGCGCAACCTTGGACGATGGGGAAGAAGGCTTGGCTATGGCCATAGAGGGGGGCTGTCTCGTTGAAATGTTTCCATCCGCGAGCCAACCAGCGATGAGTCAGCGCGAGCGATTTTTCGGCGTAGTCGCGCGGAGCGTCGCCGGGGGGACACTCGTCGAGGGCCATCATGATGTCGGAGCCGATTGTGCGCTGTATGTCGACCACTTTCTCGGGTGTGAACAAGTGTTTTGAGCCGTCGATGTGGGAGCGAAACCATGCACCTTCTTCCTTGAGTTTGCGATTTGACGACAAGGAGAATACTTGAAAGCCACCACTGTCGGTGAGTATCGGACGTTCCCACCCGTTGAATTTGTGGAGGCCGCCGGCTTTATGGATGATGTCCATGCCGGGGCGCAGGTAGAGGTGGTAGGTGTTGCCCAAGATGATTTGGGCTTTGATGTCGTCGCGCAATTCGTGTTGGTGAACGGCTTTTACGGTGCCGGCAGTGCCTACAGGCATGAATATGGGGGTTTGGATTGAACCGTGGTCGGTTTCAATCACACCGGCGCGAGCCTTGCTCTGAGTATCGGTCGTTAGCAGCGTAAATTTCATGAGTGCAAAGTTACGCAATTTTGCTGAAATGTCAGATAAATAGCCTTAATAAATCGGTCGGCACGCTGCGGGTCGTCGCCAAAGGCGTCGGTAGTGATGAGGATTACGTCGTCGACGGCGCTGCCGGTGACAATAGTCAGAAGCTGCTTTGTAAGCTTGAGAGATGTGATGTCGGTGGCCGGGGTGGAGGCGTCGCCGAGAGTCTTGGGATAGTCTTCGTTGGGACAGGCTTTGACGGTGATAGTGTCGGCCGATAGGATAATGCTGTGGGGCATTGTTTGCCGTAGCGCCTGTGGTTTTAAAGCGTAGTTGAAATAGACCATCATCAGCGATGTCGGCAGCAGTATGAATGCCAACATCAATCCTACGAAGGCCCAGGCCGTAGACCAAATGCACGAACCGAGGATGCAAAACGCTGCGGCAATGACGTAAATCCAGATATAGCGACGTAGCCATCGTCGCACGACGGTTTTGACGTAGAGCGATGATGGCAAGGCAAATATGTCGGTTGCGAAGTTCATTTCGCAACAAAGATAGCAATTATTTTAATGTGGCGAGGCGATAGAGCGAGGTAAATCCTTTGGAGGGGTGCATTGAGTTGATAGCGTTGCCTATGACGTTTTGTTTGGCGTTGGCCATATCGAGTTTCATTATCGGAGCTCCGGTATTATTTTAATGTGGCGAGACGATAGAGCGGGGTAAATCCTTTGGAGGGGCGCATTGAGTTGATAGCGTTGCCTATGACGTTTTGTTTGGCGTTGGCCAGGTCGAGTTTCATTATCGGAGCTCCGGTATTGAGGTCAAATTCGTTGAGGTTAACCCATATTATAGATGGGTTGAGTGTGGTCATGAAATAGTAGATTTTGCGCTGTTGGTCGGCGATAGAGCGCCAACGTGTCGACGAGATTTCGGGTTGGTCGGGCACAGAGATGCCAACCGGCACTGAGCAGTTGTTGAGCACGCCCATGACGGCGGCCAAAGCCAAATCGTGGTCGGCATCGGCCGGGATGGCATTGACGTAGAAGGTGGCGCGAGCAAAGCGGTCGTAGCTGCGGTTGGTGCCGGGTAGGAAGTTGAGCCCGCCAACGGCATTCCAATATTGAGCTACGGCGAGTTGTTGGTCGTAGGGAGGGGCGTTGGTCAACACTTTGTAGTCGAAACCCTCGTGGACGGTAAGTTTGCCGTCGAGATATTCGATGATGGCATTATAGCCCAAGGCGTCGGAGATAGCCATGTGGAGGGTGGTTTGGCTGCCGTCGGGCATGGTTGGCGCGTCGATGTAGAACAAATCTTTTTTTATTTGTTCAACAGCCGAAGCGGTGTTTGGGAAGTTGTCGAGGACGTAGCTGACCCAAACAGATGTCGACATAGGTTGGCGTGTGTCGCCTTTGTAGGTGTAGACTGTGCCGGGGAGGTAGAGGCAGTTGCAACAGAGCCCCATCTCATTCATGCCTTCGCTTACGCCCATGTCGTAGCCTACGGCAACGACGCTTGCATATTGCGAAGTCCATTTGAAGGCGTTGGGGGTGTCGTAGGCCGCGCGTTGTATGCCACGCGGCATCACATAGAGGTTGGTAGCTATGTCTGATTTCCAATCGAGGGTGCGACCGGTAAACACATCGCCTGAGTCGCCTTTGTAGACTACGCGTGTACATGCCTGAGCGTCGAGGCTGCCTATAAAGAGCATAATCGTAGCGCCCAATATGATATGGGCTAAAGGGGTGGTTTGTAGTAGGTTGATGATGCGTCGGCTCAGCCAACGACTCAGCGATTTGATGGTTTTCATAGCGTAGATAAGTTGAGGGGTTTCTGCGATACAACGCCCCCGACAGCGGCTTTGTTCAGCTAATTTTTCATAAAGCTTGTTGCGAAATGCGCTATAAAATGACAGCCGGCGTAAGGCGCCGGCTGTCTATCGTTGAGTGATAATGGATTAGTCGAATTAGTCGAGTTTGTGGATGATTAATCCTGAGCGGAGTTTCGGTTCAAACCATGTGGTTTTTGGGGGCATGATATTGCCGGTGTCGGCGATGTCGATGAGTTGCTTCATCGATACGGGATAGAGGGCTAAGGCCATGCGCATTTCGCCTGAGTCGACGCGGCGTTTGAGTTCGCCGAGACCACGTATGCCACCGACGAAGTCGATGCGTTTGTCGCTGCGAAGGTCGACGATGCCGAGGATGTCGCGTAAGATGAGGTTTGAGGATACGGTGACGTCGAGACATCCGATGGGGTCGTTGTCGTCGCATCGGCCTTCTTTAGGCGTCAGTGAATACCATCGTCCGGCAAGGTATAGAGCGAAGTTGTGGAGCTTGGCGGGGTGGTAGATTTCGGCGCCTTTGTCTTCGACGATAAAGTTGTCGGCAAGTTTGTCGAGGAATTGTTGGTCGGTCAATCCATTGAGGTCTTTGACAACGCGGTTGTAGTCGATGATTTTGAGGTGAGATGCGGGGAATGCAACGGCTAAGAAGTAGTTGTATTCTTCGTCGCCACGATGGTTGGGGTTGGCCTTTGCTTTTTCGGCGCCTACCAAGGCGGCAGCGGCTGTGCGGTGGTGTCCGTCGGCGATGTAGAGCGAAGGCATTTTAGCAAATTCGGCTGTAATGGTAGCTATCATAGTGTCGTCGTCGATTACCCAGAAGTGGTGGCCAAAACCGTCGGGAGCAACGAAGTCGTATTCGGTCGGGGTAGCAGTGACCGTGCGAATGATTTTTTCGAGCACATCGTTGTCGGGGAATGCGAAGAATACCGGTTCGATGTTGGCGTTGTTGATGCGCACGTGTTTCATGCGGTCTTCCTCTTTGTCGCGGCGAGTGAGCTCATGTTTTTTGATGCGGCCCGACATATAGTCTTCGACGCTGGCGGCGATGACAATGCCATATTGTGTACGTCCGTCCATAGTCTGGGCATATATGTAGTAGTGCTCTTTCGCGTCTTGAACGAGCCATCCGTTGCGTTGGAAGGCGTGGAAGTTTTCGACGGCTTTATCGTAGACTTTGGGGTCGTGTTCATCGGTGCCGGGAGCGAAGTCGATTTCGGGTTTGATGATGTGATAAAGCGAGCGAGGATTGCCCTCGGCTTCGGCGCGAGCTTCTTCGGAATTGAGCACGTCGTATGGCCGAGATGCTACTTGCGTCACCAATTCTTTAGGTGGACGTAAGCCCTTGAACGGTTTGATAGTTGCCATTGTTGTTTTGTGTTTTTAATGGGGTTAATGAAAGGTAGGTGTTATAAAAATGATTAACGATTTCTTACGATGGTTTGCTCACGGTCGGGGCCGATAGAAACGATGGTGATAGGTGTTTGCAACTCGTTTTCGAGAAATTTGATGTAAGCTGCAAAGTTGGCGGGGAACTCGGCTTCGCTCTTCATAGCTGTCATTTGAGTTTCCCAACCGTCGAGGGTGACGTAGATGGGTTTCACTTGAGATTGCTCGAGCGAGAAGGGGAAGTTTTCTACGCGTTGGCCGTCGATTTCGTAGGCTACGCAGGCTTT
>CAZBBL010000021.1:0-21054 GCA_964490275.1 uncultured Barnesiella sp. | reverse complement strand
TTGAAAAGTTTGAGGATGGGGTTGTGGAAGTGGGCGGGATTTTGCTTATATTTGCGAAGATTATGGAACAAGAATTTTCATCCACACTATTGGAGAATGCAGTGACGGAGCTTTCGCGCTTGCCGGGTGTTGGTCGGAAGACTGCTTTGCGCTTGGCGCTACATATTTTGCGTCAGGAGGAGTCGGTAGGGGTGCAACTTGGTGAGGCTATTATCAAGATGCGTCGCGAGATAAGATACTGTAAGGTGTGCCACAATATTTCGCAAGAGGAGGTGTGTCCGATATGTGCAAATCCTCGACGAGACGGTCAGACGGTATGCGTAGTAGAGAATGTACAAGATGTATTGATTTTTGAGCGTACGGGCCAGTATCGCGGTTTGTATCATGTATTGAATGGATTGATTTCGCCGATGGATGGCGTGGGCCCTGAGCAATTGACGATTTCGTCGCTTGTGGAGCGAGTGCGTTCGGGCAGTGTCAATGAGGTAATTTTGGCGCTGAGTGCGACGATGGAGGGCGATACGACCAATTTCTATATATATCGCCAGCTATCGGGTTTGCCTGTAAAGATTACGCAGTTGGCTCGTGGGGTGGCTGTCGGTAATGAGATTGAATATACCGACGAGGTGACTCTCGGCCGTTCGCTGTTGAATCGTACGCCTTTTGCCGATTCGTTTAAGCGATAACTACAATAATTATATTAAGAAAAATATAGCAGCTATGTTGTTGAGAAATCAGAAGGTGAGGCTTCGTGCTCTTGAGGCGGAAGATCTCGATATGATTTACCGATGGGAAAACGACACTACTTTGTGGGATACGTCGTCGAATCATGCTCCGTTTTCGCGTAAGCAGATTTGGGAGTATATCAACAATTATAATGCTGATATTTTTGCTACTCAACAGTTGCGTTTTGTTGTTGTTGAGGCGGCTACGGAGCGGGCTGTGGGGATGATTGACTTGTATGATTTCGACGCGATGAATCGACGTGCCTATGTAGGGTTGCTTATAGACAATGAGTTTCGCAACCAAGGTTTTGGGCGGTCGGCTATCGAGGTGCTTGAAGGTTATTGCTACGCGAAGCTTGGCATGCACCAACTTGTCGCTGTAGTTGCGACAGATAATGCTGCGAGTATAGCAATGTTTAGGCGTGCAGGATATGAAGCAGCGGGGTGTTTGCGCTCATGGCTGAGAGTCGGCGAGAAGTATGCTGACGTAGAGATGATGCAACACCTGCTGAAGGGGAACGATTAATATACGATTTAGTGCTCAAGGAGGTAGCGCTCGGCATCGAGAGCTGCACGGCAACCCATGCCTGCGGCTGAGATGGCTTGGCGATAGCGTGGGTCGGCTACGTCGCCGGCAGCAAATACGCCTTGAATGTTGGTGGATGATGTGCCGTTTTTGAGTAAGATGTAGCCTTGCTCGTCGAGGTCGATATAGGGTTTGAATACGGATGTGTTGGGGTTGTGGCCGATGGCGAGGAAAAATCCGTCGATGTCTATGTCGAAGATTTGCTCTTTGTCGGAGCCTTTGTTTTCAACGATTTTGGCGCCTTCGAGATATTCGTCGCCGGAGAGCGATAGGGTGTTGCAATTGAATAGTACGGTGATGTTTTCTTTTTCGAGCACGCGTTTTTGCATCACTTTTGAGGCTCTAAGGGCGGGTTTGCGCACGATGAGATATACTTTTTTGGCGAGTGAGCTGAGGTAGAGGGCTTCTTCGCAGGCTGTATCGCCACCGCCGACGACGGCTACTACTTTTTTGCGGTAGAAGAATCCGTCGCAAGTGGCGCAAGCCGAGACGCCGAGGCCTTTGAAGCGTTCTTCGTCGGGCAGACCGAGATAGCGAGCTGAGGCGCCGGTAGCGATGATGACGGTTTTGGCTTGTAGCTGTGTGTCGCCGTTGATGGTGAGTTGGAGAGGCGATTTGCTAAAGTCGACTGAAGTGACCAATCCTGAGCGGATGTCGGCACCAAATTTCAATGCTTGTTTTCTGAGGTCGTCCATAAGCTGTGGGCCGGTGACGCCTTCGGGGTATCCGGGGAAGTTTTCGACTTCGGTAGTGGTGGTCAGTTGTCCGCCGGGCTGCATGCCTTCGTAGAGCACGGGGTTGAGGTTGGCGCGAGAGGCGTAGATGGCGGCGGTGTAACCGGCGGGGCCGGCTCCGATAATCAGGCAATTGATGATGTTTTGGTCCATGGTCGAGTGTGTGTGGAGTGGTTGGAGTGAAGGGAAAGATAATGTTATTATCTGAGGTCGACAATTTCGTAGCCCGGGTAGGAGCTTTTTTTGAAAACAAAATTGGAGGAGCTAATGTTGACTCCGGTTTTGATATCGGTGATGTCGATTTGCAGTGTGTTGCCGTCGGTGAGAGTCATGACGACTTTGGTGGGGAGCATCGAGGCGGCATTGATTGTGACGACTACTTTTTTGAGCGATTGGGCGTTGGAAGTAGGCGTCAGTTCAACTTTGTAGCTACTTGAGGATGAGCTAAGCAGTTTTGATTTGTAGGCGGTTTTGTAGGCTGATATAATGGCGAAGGGGTTGGTTTGCGCGATTTCGTCATTATCGGGTTGGTAGATGTTTACTTCTTTTGTTTGTTTGTCGATGTTCCATTGGGTTTTGCCATTGAAGATGACATTGTTGACGGCTGAGGTGAAGAGATATTTTTTGCCGCTGACTTTGATTTGGCCTTGAGTTTTGTTGGCCACGTCGGTGTAGATGTTGAACGAGGCTGAGAGGGAGCCTTTAGAAGTGAGGGTGTTGACGGTGCGGCTCATGACGTCGTTGACATCGGTTTTGGCCGACAGGGTCAGTGAGGTTGCGACGAACGCTATAAGAAGTATTATCTTTTTGAGGCTTTTCATTGTGGTTGTTTTCTCTATTAGATAGCTGTAGGGGCTAAAAGTTTAGAGCGAACTGAGGATGATTTCGAGTTGAGTGGGGTCGACGAGCACTTGGCGAGGTTTGCCGCCTTGTGTTGCACCGACGATGCCGGCAACTTCCATTTGGTCCATAATCTTGCCGGCGCGGTTGTAGCCGATAGAGTAGCGACGCTGCAACATAGAGGTAGAGGCTGTGTTGCCTTGGACGACCCAGCGAGCGGCTTCGTCGAAGAGGGTGTCGCGGTCTGAGATTGAGCCTGTGGGGCCGTCGGCGTTTTCGCTTGGGGGCTCGGGGAGGATATAGGCTGATTCGAAGCCGATTTGGTTGTCGATATGTTGGCAGATGGCTTCAACTTCGGGGGTGTCGATGAAGGCGCATTGTACGCGTTCGACTGAGTTGTTGACCGAGATAAGCATATCGCCACGGCCGATAAGTTGGTTGGCGCCGCTGCCGTCCAAGATGATACGGCTATCGTTGGCCTGAGAGACGCGGAAGGCGATACGTGCGGGGAAGTTTGCTTTGATGATACCGGTGATGACGTTTGTAGAAGGGCGTTGTGTGGCGATAATCATGTGCATACCAACGGCGCGGGCCTTTTGGGCGATACGTGCGATAGGGGTTTCGATGGCTTTGCCTGAGGTCATAATCAAGTCGGCAAACTCGTCGACGATGACTACGATATATGGCATATATCGGTGTCCTTTCTCGGGATTGAGTCGGCGGTTGATGAATTTTTCGTTGTATTCGAGGAGAGAGCGACATCCGGCGTCTTTGAGGAGGGCGTAGCGGTTGTCCATTTCGATGCAGAGCGAATTGAGTGTGTCGACGACTTTGGCGGGGTCGGTAACGACGGGTTCGAGAGCGTCGGGGAGTTTGGCAAGGTAGTGTTTTTCCAAGCGAGAGTAGAGGCTAAACTCTACCATTTTGGGGTCGACGAGCACAAATTTGAGTTCGGCCGGATGGCGTTTGTAGAGCAGAGAGGCGATGATGGTGTTGAGGCCAACGGATTTACCTTGACCGGTAGCACCGGCGACGAGCAGGTGGGGCATCTTGGTAAGGTCGGCGATGAAGACCTTGTTGGAAATTGTGGCGCCGAGGGCCATAGGGAGCTCGCATTTGGTTTCTTGGAAAGCGCGCGAGCCAAGTATGGAGCGGATAGACACGGTTTGAGGGTCTTTGTTGGGGACTTCGATACCGATAGTGCCTTTGCCGGGGATAGGGGCGATGATACGGATGCCGAGGGCGGCAAGGCTGAGGGCGATGTCGTCTTCGAGGTTTTTGATGCGAGCGATGCGCACGCCTTGGGCTGGCACAATCTCGTAGAGTGTTACTGTAGGGCCGACGGTGGCTTCGATTTGTTGTATCTGGATGCCGTAGTCGTTGAGGGTTTTGGTGATGCGCTCTTTATTTTCTTGTTGCTCGGTGAGGTCGACGGAGTTGAGTTTGCGTGGACGGTCGATGAGCAGGTCGGTAGAGGGCATGCGGTAGCGAGAGAGTTCGGCTTTGGGGTCGTAGCGGCCTTCGACTTTGATGTCGGTAGATTTGGAGTCGCCTTGTTCGATGTCGTCGGCGCCTTTGACGGTGAAGCCTGGGTCGGTAGAGCCTTGGCTTTGAGGGGTTGTTGTGGTGGTTTCGTTTGACATGGTGGCGGTTGGAGTTGAGGCCTCTTCTGTGGCATCTACGGCCGGTGAGGCAATTGTTGTGGCAGCTGCGGCGGCAGCGACAGAGGCAGTAGCTACGTCGGAGGCTGTGTTGCCCATGCGAGAGTCGTCATCGTTGGCGGGGTGGTAGTCGTCGAGCGAATTGTCGAGCGAGATAGGCATTTCGAAGCGTCCTACTTGTGTAGCTTCGGATTGGGCGGGTTGTGGTTGCGCGTCTTCGGGCTGTTCGCTATCGATTGGGGAGTTGCTCATGGCGCGTTTGACGGTTTCTTCTTCTTCGCGTTTGCGGTCGTTCTCCATGATGCGACGGTCGCGCAGGGTGCGCATTTTGACGCGATATTTGTTGTAGAATGAGAGTAATTCGGTAAGGAATACGGTGACTACAATCACGATGAGTAGGCCGTTGACCAATAGGGCTCCAATCCAGCCGACGCTGTCGATAAGCAGTTGGTTGATATAGTGGCCGTGGTATCCGCCGGGGGGGATTGTGGCGGAGGAGTTGATGGTCAACAATCCGAGGACAAATGACAGGGTGATTGCCAATATCAACGATTTGAATGTGAGCGACCAGAAGTTGCTCTTGCGTACGCCGAGCAAAGATAGACCCACTAAAACCATGTAGACGATTAAGACGACTGAGCCGTAGCCGAGGCCTTCGACAAACAGGTGGTTGGAGATTTTGGCTCCAACGGGGCCGCCCATGTTTTGGACGGTAGTGCCTTGCTCGACCATTTGGCTGACGCTTTCGCCTGAGATGGCGCTTTGGTCGCCGGCGCTGTTTTTGACAAACGAGAGGGCGGCGATGGCGAGGTAGCAAGCGAGGACGATGATGGCGATGCCGATGACGGCTCGTGTGCGACGGTTGGTGAAGAAGGCTATGGTTTTGCTGAAGAATCCGGGTGCTTGGTCGGCGTTGTCGCGACGACGTTGCGGGCGTTCGCGACGCTGTGATGGTGCTTGACGGTCGGTGGCAGCGCTGCGGTTGTCGGAGTTTCTAAGGTTTTTGTCAGGATCGTAGTCTTGACCGGAGTAGGTATATCGTTCCATTGTTATCGTAGGGGATGAATGGGTCGTAGAGGGGGTATAATGAGTATATCAGTGCAAAGATACTAAAAGGCGATGGAAATAGCGGTTGAAAATTTCTGATTTTTTGGGGAAAATCAAAGCACTTTTAGGGAGTCGATGGCGGCACGTGGGTCGGCTGCGGAGAATACGTAGCTGCCGGCGACGAGTATGTCGGCTCCGGCTTGGGCGAGTTGAGCGCCGGTGGTGGCGTTGACGCCGCCGTCGATTTCGATTTTGGCTTTAGAGCCTGAGTCGGATATGAGTTTACGTAGCTGACGGGTTTTGCGTAGGGCGGTATCGATGAAGTTTTGACCTCCGAAACCGGGGTTGACCGACATGAGTAAAACCATATCGACGTCTGTGATGATGTCTTCGAGGAGGACGACCGGCGAGGCAGGATTGAGTGTCACGGCAGCTTGCATACCGGCGGCTTTGATGGCTTGGATAGTGCGGTGGAGGTGGGTGCAGGCTTCTTGGTGGACATTCATGATGGCGGCGCCGCAGTCGCGAACTTGGCTGATATAGTTTTGTGGGTTGACAATCATAAGGTGGACATCCAACGGTTTTTTTGCGTAGCGTTGAATGGCTTTAATGACGGGGAAACCGAATGAAATGTTAGGGACAAAGACGCCGTCCATGACGTCGAGGTGGAGCATATCGGCGTTACTGTCGTTGAGCATTTCGACATCGCGTTGAAGGTTGGCGAAGTCGGCTGAGAGGAGTGAGGGTGAAACTAACATATCTTGGCGGAATGGGTTTTTAGTGGTTGGACTATTTTGAGGGTTGACGCTTGTTGTGTAGGCCTTTGTAAATGAGGTATGCTACGACCAGGAGCAGGAGGATTAAGCCTCCGATGGTGAGGTAGCCGTTGTATTTTTCGACGGCGTCAAAGAA
This sequence comes from uncultured Barnesiella sp., assembly GCA_964490275.1. GTDB lineage: Bacteria > Bacteroidota > Bacteroidia > Bacteroidales > Muribaculaceae > JAGBWK01. The sequence goes on along the minus strand of CAZBBL010000021.1, from coordinate 14,549 downwards.
ATCGTCTTTGTTGGGGAACGCGAATGTAAGAGAGTAGCCGATGGTGGCAAGGATGATGTTCCACACCAGGGCGCCGAGGCCTGTGAAGATGGCAAATTTGCCGAAGTGCATACGGGCCAACCCGGCCGGGATAGAGATGAGTTGACGCACGGCGGGGATAAGTCGGCCAACGAATGTTGAGAATGCACCGTGTTGGTCGAAATAGCGTTCGGCGTTTTCGACTTTGGCTTGGTCGATTAGACACATGTGGCCGAAGCGGCTGTTGGCAAATCGGTAGACTATGGGACGTCCGAGCCATACCGAGAGCCAATAGTTGATTGTGGCGCCGACCATGGCACCGACGGTGGCGATAACGGTGATGAGCACTACGTCCATGTTGCCCGTTGTGAGGCCGACATACACGGCCGGGGGAACAACTACTTCGGACGGGAATGGGATGAAAGAGCTCTCGACGGCCATGAAAACGAATACAAAGATGTAGCTGGCGTTTTCGAAGAACCAGTGAACGAATGTGTTAGCGTCGAGTCCGTCGAATATAGAGAGTGATATCAGTAGGTCTGTCATGAAGTTTAGGGATAAAATATGCTACAAAAATAGCGAAAAATACCGGGCTTCGCAACAGCGATTGACGGCGTATTGTTAAAATATTGCAATATTGTGGATGATTGTATATATTTGCAGTCAAACAAAGTATAAGAATTACTAATTCGTCCATTATGGACAAAATTTTATAATTATGAGAAAGTATATTGCTGAAGGTCTGGGAACGATGTTCTTGGTACTTCTTGCCTGCGGTAGCGCAGTGCTTGCCGGCCCCTCGATAGGTGTGCTTGGCATTGGTTTATGCTTTGGCTTGGTATTGATATGTCTATGCTATGCGATAGGCAATATATCGGGCTGCCATGTGAATCCGGCTGTTTCGTTTGCAATGTGGATCAGCGGTAAGCTTTCGGCTAAAGATTTTGTTGGCTACGTTGTGGCTCAACTTATTGGTGCTACGGTCGGTGCTGCTTTTTTGTATCTGCTGACAAAATCAGGAGATAATTATATTTTTGGTGGTACGACCGGCGAAAATGTTCTTGCTACTAATGTGTTGCAACAAGGGGCAACGACTCAGATGGCGCTTATCACCGAGGTGCTGCTGACATTCTTCTTCGTGATGGTGATTCTTGGAGCCACAGACGAGAAGAAGGGTTTTGGCAAATTTGCCGGTTTGGCTATCGGTTTGGCTCTCGGCTTGGTAAACATCGTCGGTATTCCCGTAGACAACTGCTCGGTGAATCCGGCTCGCAGTTTTGGCCCTGCAATCTTTGACGGTGCTGCTTGGGGCGACTTCTGGATTATGGTTGTTGGCCCGTTGGTAGGCGCCTTAGTAGCTGTAATCTGCTGGAAGGCTATTGCCGGATGCAATTGCAAGAAGTAACCACGCCGGTCTCTGCAAGACATATAATTCACACTGAAGGTTGACAACTTTCAGTGTGAATTTTTGTTATACGGTCAGAGAAACATCCATTTATCTGACCTAATTATGAAATCAATTGTGGCAAAAATAATGATTGTCGTCGTGGCGATGACGGCGTCGATAGAGTGTAGCAATTCGGTGTTGGATGAGCTGCCGACATCAATATCGCAGTTTGTGACGCGCTATTTTCCGGGGGTTGCGGTGTCGGATTATAGCGACGTTGGCGGTATATACAATGTGAAGATACGCAACGGCGCTGCGCTCTCGTTTAATGGGGAGTATGATTGGATATCGGTCAATGGCGACGGTTCGACGCTGCCTCAGATGTTGCTTTTCGACCAGTTGCCGCCGGCGTTGTTTGAATATTTGCAGGGGGCTGACCAACTGAGCGGGGTATATGGTATAACGCGCAATGCGACGACCTATTCGGCTACGCTGCTCGACGCTACGGTCTATTATGATAGAGACAGCGGGCGCGTCACACAGTATTGGACGAGTGGTTACTGACGTGAGCGTATGAAACGCAGTTGGGCGCTTTCGTAGGGGAAAACCAATGTGAGGATATCTCCGTCGATATTGGCTTGAGCGTCGACGTAGTCGCTGTTGAGGTCGGCATCGTACCAGGTAAGCTTATAGCTTGATGATAGTGGCGACGGGGCCATTTTGCCTTTGATGTCGCCACGTTGCCAAAGCGAGCTGTTGACGACGGCACCACTAAGATAGACGATGTCGTAGCCGCCATCGCTATTTGCGACTGTGGCAAGGCGGTAATCGCCTCCGCGACCTGCCAACTCGGTGTCGAGTTGGTTGTCGATATAGCTCCAGACAGCGCCATTTATATCGGTTAGGTTGCGAGCGAGGTAGGTGAGTTGGTCGAGTTGGTCGTCGCTCAACGACATTCGTTGGCGTGGCGGGTAATATCGTGCGTAGCGGCGAATGATTGTAACGCTGTTTTTAGTTGATTTTACCGATGCTTTTTCGATGGATATGTCGCTAAGTTGGGGCAGTTGGAGCAGTTTGTTGAGGTATCTGTTGCCGACTGAAATAGTAGCGCCGCCACTTCGACGCTCTATGCGGAAGAAGCATGGCGAGTCGGTGGCTGAGATGTCTTTGTCGTAGATTTTGTCGGCGAGTTGATTATTGTCGAGGTCGACGGTAACGTGCAGGGCTGTGCGCTGGTCGAAGTCGCCTTTTGATAGCTCGGTTTTGGCGCAGTAGATATTTAAAGATTGGCCTGTTGACAGGGCTAAAGACAAAAGGCACTCGGATTCTGATTTTGAGCTAAATCCGATTTCGACGGCTTTTACATCTGAGCCTGAGGCCCAGCCGGCGATGTCGGTTTCGTCGCCACACGACAGCTCAATCGGCTCTGTAAGGTCGACTGTTTTGTATGGAATGGCTGCTGATATCGCTTGAGCAATGGTTAGCAGTAGCGATGTGGCAATCGATTTAAGCATTGTTGTGATGATAGATGATGTCTAATGATTGGCTGATGAATTGGTCGGACGGTAGGTCGTATGGGAGCCAGTTGATGGTGAGTCCGCGACGTTGCATGCCTCGAAACCACGTCATTTGGCGTTTGGCGAATTGATGTATGGCGGTTTCGAGTTGCGTAAACATCTCTTCGTAAGAGAGTTGGCCTATGACGTGGAGGGTTAAGAATTTATATTCAAGACCATAGTAGATTAAATCGTCGGGGGCGATGCCTGAGTCGAGCAGCTGCTTCACTTCGTCAATCATGCCGGCGTCGAGGCGTTGACGTAGACGGTCGGAGATACGTTTGCGTCGCTGCTCGCGAGGTATGTCGACGCCGATTATGACGTGAGGGCGAGGCGATGGCTTCGTAGCGGCGGCTTCGTCGGGGTGGAGATTGTAGTAGGTGCATATCTCGATGGCGCGGATGGCACGTTTTTGTGTGTCGACGTCGGTGACGTTGTGGAGCGTCTTCATTTGAGAGAGCATTTCGGTAAGCTCTTGGAGCGATTTACCGGCCAACGACTGTCTGAGTTGTGGGTTCTCGGGGACATGAGGCATCGATATGTCGTTGACAAACGATTCGACGTAAAGTCCGGTGCCTCCGCAGAGTATGACGTTTTTGCCGCGAGCGTGAATGCCGTCTAAGGCGGCGTTGGCGTCGGCTAAATAGCGATAGAGGTTGTATTTAGTGCCGGCGTCGCAAACGTCAATCATGTGGGCAGGTATGTCGCCATATTCTTCGATGTCTTTGCCGGTGCCGAGGTCCATGTTGCGATATACTTGTCGAGAGTCGGCGCTGATTATTTCGGCGTCGACAGCGTGAGCCAACTCTACGGCGCGGCGGGTTTTGCCCGAGGCTGTGGGGCCGGTGACGACGATAAGAGGAAGGGAAGTATTGTTCATGCTCCGTTACCGTTGATATATTTTTTCCATAGGCGACGCAGGCGGAAGAAAGGTTTGTCTTGGTTGATGGCGGCGACTGCAATCCAGCGTTCGTCGTTGAAGTCGACATCCCAATCCGTAAGGTCGCGTAAGCGAAATGTTGGTTTATAGTGTTTAATATTGTAGAGGCGATAGCCTTGTTGGTTGTAGGTTTTCCAAGCCATTGAGATGGCGTAGATGCGTTTGAGTTCGGTGATGAGTGAAACGGCGACGGCTTGAGTGTCTTTCAGCTCATGGATTTGGCGCAGGGAGAACCATTCGCCGTTGATGCTTTTAGATATAGCTTCGGGGTCGTTGACGTAGACGGCACAGTGGAAGACGTTGTTGTTGAGGCTGTGGTCGTTGGTTTGGTAGAGAAGCTTTATTTTAGCATTGGTTTCGCCGTAGACTTCGCGGAACATTTGCTCGAGCTCATAGGCCGGAATAGATTCGCGATAGGGCAAGCGGAGCTTAACGGCGACATCTATTTTGCCCTCCTCGGTAAATAGCAATTCTTTTGTCAATTGGGGTATTCTCAAGAAAATCTGTTCGCGGTTGATGACGATGTATCTGACGATAGTGCCGCTATGGTCGATAAGTCGGCGTAGGTTGACGTCGGTTGAGTATGATTGCCACATTGAATAGTAGCGTATTGCCAAGTAGACGAGCGAAAATACGTAGACGGCTATTGGGAGTATTGTGAAGAAGTATCTATCTGATTGATTGTAGTTTATGTTGATGTAATAAAACCAATAGTAGGCCCAGGTGACAAGCGTCACGCCAATCGAAATGATGTTGAGCATACGATTTTGGAAGTGTGACTCTTTGTTGTAGATAGTGCCAATCAGTCCACGGTCGGGGCGAGCGCCGTTGCGGGTAGTGCAGAAGCGGCAAAACGATGTGTTGTTGCCACGAATAGAGTAGTAGATTGACACCAAGGTGGTTACCGGAGCGATAATAAGGATGGGTATCGATGGGTTGGACGTGTTGACCGGTTGTCCTGATAGCTCATAGACGTTGTTGCCGTTGAGCATGATGAGGACAATCAAGATGATGACGGCGGAGATGAAAATCGATACCGTGGCGATATTGAGGATGCGAGTGCATGGGGGAGATTTCATCTTGCGTATGTTGCGCAGATGATAGCGCAGCGCCAAAAACAATATCAGAGCCAACAACGGTACCCATCGAGATGGCAATACCGGTGACAGGGCAATCAAGAAGGCCAATACTCCGATGGAGATAGCCCAATTGCGCCACATTGAGAAGATGCTTCTCAACAGATATTGTCGACGTTGCAGCTTGGTTCGCATCAAATTGATTTTATTCGCTTAGATTACGGTTGAAATAGTCGAGCATTTTGCCATAAACTACGGCACGAGAGTTGCAGCCGTAGATGGAGTGATTCATGTTGGGGAAGAGGAGCATATCGCACAGTTTACCTTCAGATTGAAGCTTTGAGACGAATTCCAAAGTATTGGCAGGGTGCACGTTGTCGTCATTTGTCCCGTACATTAATAACAAATTGCAATCTAAATTGTTCGCGCGGTCGATAGCCGAGGCAGCGTCGTAGCCCGATTCGTTGGCTTGGGGCGTGAGCATATAGCGTTCGGTGTAGACCGTGTCGTAGAGGCGCCAGTCGGTGACGGCGGCAATGGCGACGGCGGCTTTAAACGGATGGAAGTTGCTGTCGGTGACGGCCATGAGAGTTTCATATCCGCCGTAACTCCAGCCACAAATGGCGATGCGATTGGTGTCGACGTAGGGAAGTGATTGAAGGTAGCGAGCGCCGTTGAGTTGGTCGATAGTTTCGTATTGGCCCAAACGACGATAGACGAGGTCTTCAAACTCTTTGCCACGGCCTCCGGTGCCGCGACCGTCTACGCAAAACACTATATAACCTTGATTGACAGCGTAGTATTGCCAATCCATTTGCCATTTATTGAGCACTGATTGCGAGCCGGGTCCGCTGTATTGATCCATTATGACGGGATAGCGACGCGACGCATCGAAGTTGTTGGGAAGGATGATGTATGCGTTGAGTTGATATCCGTCGGAGTTGATGGTGAGGAATTGTTTTTTTGCAATGCCGGCAAAGCTGGCGGCGTATTGGGCGTTGTCCTCGAGGGTGCGCACACTCTTGCCGTTGGCTGATTTGAGCTGATAGACCGGCGGGGTTTGAGCGTCGGAGACGCAGGTGATATAGTAGTTTTTAAGCGGAGAAAATGTGGCTGAGCCATATTGGTCGGATGGGGTAAGGTCGGTAGTGCGTCCTTTGATGTCGATTTTGCTAACAACGCGATTAAGTGGCGACGATTTGGCCGACTGGATGTAGAGGTTGCCGGTGGCATCTTTGCCGTAGCAGGCGGTGACATCGTAGTCGCCCGATGTCCATTGCTTGAGCAGAGCGCCTTCGAAGCTATATTCGTAGAGGTGGCTGTAGCCTGAGCGTGCCGAACTGATGATGAATGATTTGTCGGTAAGCGTTATAGCTTCGTATGTTTCGGGGCGCAACCAAGCTTTTGATTGCTCGACCAACAGAGAGCGAGATGTCGTTGAGCGAGGGTTGACGGCGTAGATTTCCATACGTGTTTGCTCGCGGTTGAGGGTGACGGTCATCAACCGGTCGTTGTCGGCGAAGATGATGCGCGGGATGTATTCGATTTTGGTGTCGGCAATGTTGATGTCCTTCACTTTGCGGGTGCTGACGTCGTAGCTGCGGAGGCTTACCGAAGAATTTTGTTCGCCCGCTACGGGATATTTGTAGCTAAAGGTGCCGGGGTAGAGGGCGTATTGCGATTTGGGGTCGCATGCGCCTTCATATTGGGTGAGATTGTAGAGCGGCACATTGGTTTCGTCATATCTCAAGAAGCAGAGTGTTTGGCTGTCGGGCGACCAAGCCATAGAGCAGTTGGTGTCGAACTCTTCTTCGTAGGTCCAATCGGGTACGCCATTGATAATTTTGCCGCTTTCACCGTCGTCGGTGACAGAGATTTCGGTGTCGTAGTCGAGTTTGCGCAGCTGCACGTTGTTGTCGAGGACAAAGGCTACCGTGCGGTTGTCGGGGGCGAATAGAGGCGCTTGCTGCTTGTGTCCGGTTTTTGACAGAGGCTTAAGAATGTTGCGCTTAATGTCGAACACATAGTAGTTGGCGCGGAACGAGCGGCGGTAGATGCTCTCTGAGTTGTTGTAGATTAGCAGTTTAGAACCGTCAGGCGACACTGAGAATCCTTCAAATGAGTTGATTTTAGACTCACGTGTATGGGTAGCGTCAAATATTGTTTCAATTTCCTTGCCTGAGGAGGTCTCGTATTTTATGATTGCGGTGTTGTTTTCGTTGGCTGCAATATAGCTTTCGCCGTCGGGCATATAAATGAGGTTGGCGGAGGCTGCGCGGTTGGCAGGGAAGACGTATGGCGCAATTTCTTGCACGATATTTGAGGATGTAGCTGCGGCTGCCGGTATCGAAGCCGTTGCCAAAAATGCTGCTATGAGTGTTGTGCGATTCATATATATTGTGGTAGATAAATTATTTTGACGATGTTGATTACCAAAGCGACATTTGGGCCGCATTTTCGGGCGGGTTGTTGCGCTTAGGCTCTTGGTAGCCAAATTCGTTGTCGGGGATGCTCGATGTGCGAGCGTCGACTCCTTCGGGGGGTGTAGCAACGAGCCAGTCGGTATCGTCGAGAGTTTCGTCGATTGAAGAAATTTTGGGTTTCTTGCGGCGACGACGTTGCTGAGGCTCGGGCGCTTTTTTCATTTGGTCTATTTCTCCGCGCAACTTTGCTTCGGATTGAGCTTGTTGGCGCAGATTGTTTTCGATTGTAGATTTGAGCGATTCGACTTGTTGTAGGGCCTCTTGGAGCTTGCTTTCAGAGTCTTGCAGTTGTGTTTGTAATTGACTGATATGGCGGTCTTTTGAGGCTTTGATCTGCTCAAATTTGCTTATGGTATCCTCGACTAACGATACAGATTCGCGCGATTCTTCGAGCTCTTCGTTGCTTTTTTGGAGTTGAGCGCGGGTGTCGTCGAGTTGTGCTTTTAGTTGATTGATGGTTTGGGATTGCTTTTCGAGCGAGTCGGATAGATTCTCAACTTGAGAGGTGCGGTCGACAGTCTTGCGAGCTTCGGCCAATTCGGCTTCGCGTTGGGCTAAAGCTTGTTGTGCTGAAGATGCGCGATGGTTGAGGTCGTTAATCATACCGTCGGCAATTTCAGATTTCTTTTTCAGCAATTCGATGTCGCTGTTGAGCTTTTCGCGTTGGCTTTGGAGGTCGGCTATTTGTTGGTGTAGGGCTTCGATGTCGACGTCGGTTTGAGCTTTGACTTTGGCTTGGAGCGATGCGACCTGATCGCGGAGTTGGGCATTTTCGGCATTGACAGCGCCGAGGTCGCCTTCTTGGATGGAAGATGCGCGAAGTTTGTTGACCAAGCTTTTGTTTTCGAGCTCATATTGCTCGCGTTCGGCATCGAAGGCTGCAACTTGTTTTTCGAGTTCGTGGACTCGTTCGCTAAGCGCTCTTTTTTGGCGTTCGGCGCTGAGTTTTTGCTCTTTCCATTCGTTGTTGGCAGTTTCGACTTGCTTGGCTTTTGATTGCAGCTGGTCCATTTCGTCGCGTAGGTGAGCTCGTTCGGAGTTCCATTGAGCTTCGGTTTTGCGGCGAGCTTCGTTGGCGAGGTTGTCTAAATAGCGTTTCATCGACTCGTCGAGAGCGTCGTAGATAGCTTTTGACTGCGCTTCGATATCGAGGTTGTCTTTGATTAGAGGGGGGAGCGAGTCGTTGAAGATTTTCACGGCAGATTTAAAGATTTCTTGAGGCATAGTGTCAGGCGCTTTCGCAGCGTAGGATGATGGCTCATGGTGTTGCTGCTGCACGGTTTTGTCTGTTGCCGGCAGCGGTTGATGACGATTGATAGGAGTGACGACGGCCGATGGCAGGTCGTTGTTTTCTTCGTCTTCGTAGCCTGATTCACTAAACCCGAATGCTTTTTTAATTTTTCCGAATAATGCCATTAGTTTTATGATGGTTAGTTAGATTTTTTCACGATGCCAACACCTTTGAGGCCATTGATTGAAATAGAGAGAGGGGAGGCGAAGCTGACGATGCGCACGTTTTCGCTCTCATATTCTGCGGGTTGGGCGTTAAGGTAGTCAATATCATAAATGCCGTCGGCCGACGAAGGGTTGATGGTGAAATAGCCGACGCCAAATGATGTAAGATTTTGGAAGAAGTGGGTGCCTTGGCTTGGCTCAATGCGATAGTTGCTGAGCGAAGCTTCGACGATGAGTCGTGCACCGGCGATGTGGGGCCATTTGACCGGTATGCCGAGCGCTGAGTCGCTCGAGCCCCAACGTCCCGGGCCAATCAATATGTATGGTTGTTGTCGACTGACGAGCATGCGGTTGACGCTGTCGATTTCTTCGGCGATACGCGGATTGTTGATTGACGAGAAGTTTTCGGGACGAACGTAGACGATGGTTTGCACGCCTTCGATTGACCCGTGTCCAAGGGCGGTATTGCTTTTGAGTATCAGTTGGTCGTCGGGGGTGTCGAGGATTGAGTCGTCGACGAGTTCCTTGCGGTCGATGATTGGGCGTATTTGTAGCCAATAGATTTTGCCTTTGGGTTCGCCACCGTCGTGGTTGACGATTCCGGCAAATTCTATTTCGACGGGGCGCTGCATTTTAGCTTGGCCGTTAACCAACATGAAGTCGATAGCTTCGGCCAGGGGGAACACTTTGTGTTGGAGCATGTTGGCGAAAGTCACCACTTTGCGTCCAAAGCCTTTGTCGGTGTCGCGTATCACTTGGTCGTTGGGGTCGAAAGTAGATACGAGATATTTCAGCGCTTTTGTGTCGGCAAATTCTTGCACGCGGCGATTTGCTATGTTGAAGCCGTCGTCGACACGAAAATCGTCGCTGATGTTTTTCATGTCGAGTGCATAGAGGCGTGTTTGGGTGTCGCGCAGGGCCAAGTCGAGAGTTGAGGTTTGCAACACTTTTTCGGGGTGACGAGGCGACAAGCGCAAGCTCAATCCGCCGTCGACGATATATTTGCCTAAGCCGACAGCTATTTCGGCGACACCGTCTTCGGGCTGTTCGTCGTTGATAGGGTAGTAGTTTAGCGAACGACCTACGCCTGAGAATGACGGGAAATAGTAGCCGTTGGTTTCCTCGCCGACTACTTCTTGGATGATAACAGCCATTTTCTCTTGGTCGATGACGTTGGAAGTGGCTGTCATGTAGGCTTTTGAGTCGCGGTAGAAGACTGATGCGTAGACGCTTTTAATGGCGTCGCTGAGCAGTTTGAGCATTGCGTATTTGTCGGCGACATGGGGTATCATGTAGGTCGAATAGATGCCGGCAAAAGGCTGGTAATGTGAGTCTTCGAGCAAGCTTGAGCTGCGTATTGCCAAGGGGCGGTCGACTACTTCAAACAGCGACATGAAGTCTTCAATCAGTCGCTCGGGGAGTCGTGCTTGCAGGAAGTAGCGTAAGATTTCGTCGTCGTCGACATTGCTCAATGCTATGGGGTAGAGGTCGTTTGACGACATAAATTCATCGAAGATATCAGTGCAAAGCACCACGGTGCGCGGTATTGAAATGGTGACGCCGTCGAAGTTGTCGCATATAGGGTTGGCTTTGATGATGGAGTCGATAAATGCCAAGCCACGGCCTTTGCCGCCCAGCGAGCCTTGTCCGATGCGGGCGAAATTTGAGTAATAGTCGAAGCGGTCTTTGCGGAATACGGCGACGACGCCGCGGTTTTTCATCTTGCGATATTTGACAATTAAGTCGAAGAACATCTGACGCACGGCCGGGGCTTCGTCTAACGAGTTGAAGCGGTGGGTTTTGAGAATCTCGGCTATGGGGAACATGGCGCGAGAATAGAGCCAACGCGATAGGTCGTTGCGCGAAGCGTGGTATAGCAACGAGTCGGCCGGAAACTTCATGATGTTTTTCTGCATGTCGTTGAGCGAGTTGATGCGCATTATCTCTTGGCCGTTTTTGGGGTCGCGCACAATGAAGTCGCCAAATCCAAAGAGGTCCATGATGGCTTTGCCGAGATCGACAGGCAGTTTTTTTGAATTTTTGTCGAGGAAGATGCCGTTGAACTCTTTTACCAAATCGCGGTTGGAGCTTTCGGTCGACTCTATGATGATTGGCAGATATGGGTCGCGACGGCGCAGCTCGTTGGCCAATTTTATGCCGGCCAAGCGGTCTTTGGCGCCTTCGTGGCGGAACGATACGTCGGAGATTACGCCGAGCATGTTGTTGCCATATTTTTCGTAGAGTTGCATTGCCTCTTCGTAGTCGCGGGCGAGCATCACCTTTGGGCGGCCACGCATGCGCAACATCTGTTCATGCTCGTTGAGGGCTTCGGTTGAGAATACGAGCGATTGCTTGAGCAAGAATTTGTAGAGGTGGGGCAGTATCGACGAGTAGAAGCGCACGGAGTCTTCAACCAGCATTATCATTTGTACGCCGACGTCTAATATGTCGTCGTCGGCATTCATGCGGTCTTCCAACAGTTTGATGATTGCCAACAGCAAATCCATATTGCCAAGCCAAGAAAACACATAGTCGATACCCGAGAAGTCTTCGTTGGCCAAACGACGTGACACTTCTTTGGAGAATGGTGTAAGGACGACGATAGGTATGTTGGGGAAATCGTGTTTGATGTCGCGAGCGCCGGTGAATGTCTCGGATATATCGACGCCGGGCATGGCAATAATCAGGTCGAAGTTTTTGGAGGCGAGCGCAGTCAGCGCTTCGTTGATGTGTGACACCCGTGTAACTCGCGGTGGCGAACTAAGGTTAAGTGCCACATACTCAAAGTATAATTGTTCTTCGACACGGCCATCTTCTTCCATCATAAAAGCGTCGTAGGGCGATGCAATAAGCAGCACATTGAATATGCGCCGTTGCATAAGGTTTTGAAATGCCGTGTCTTTAAGATATAAACGGCTCAAGGCTTCCTCGTTCATAGCTGACTTTGTGACAAATAATTTTCAAAAATAACAATAATCTTAGATATAATGCTAAAGTTCAACACTTTTTTTACAATACTTTTTTTATTGCAAAATTTTTAGTCAAACGTAGGCAAGGGTAGGAATCTAAGAAATTTTTAGTATCTTTGCACTCTCAATCACACACTTTGGAAATTTAATAACCTTCAAAATACTCTCTTTTTAGAACATTTATGGCAACTACTGCTGATTTTAAAAACGGAATGTGCCTCGACATCGATGGCAACTACTACTTTATCGTTGAATTCTTGCATGTAAAACCCGGCAAAGGCCCGGCTTTCGTTCGCACCAAACTCAAAAACGTCAAAACCGGTCGTGTCATTGACAAAACTTGGAACTCAGGCGTAAAAGTTGACGAAGTACGTATCGAACGTCGCCCCTACCAATTCCTCTACAAAGACGATATGGGCTACAACTTCATGCACACTGAAACATTTGAGCAGATTGCCGTTCCCGGCGAAAGCATCGAGGGTGTACAATTCCTCAAAGAAGGTGATATCTGCGAAGCTATGGTTCAGGCTGCAACCGAGGAAATCCTCACTTGCGAAATGCCTACCAGCGTAGTTCTCGAAGTGACCTACACCGAGCCCGGCATCAAAGGCGATACCGCTACCAACACTCTCAAACCCGCTACTGTTGAAACCGGTGCTGAAGTGCGCGTTCCCTTGTTTGTTAACACCGGCGACAAAGTGCGCATCGACACACGCGACGGCTCATACGTAGAGCGTATCAAAGCTTAATATAAGCCTCTAAGCTTAAAGTGATAAAGAGCGCGGCCTCCTCATGGGAGCCGCGCTCTGACGTTTTTTTAGTATGAATAATTGCGCAGATTATTTTACTTTGAAGCTTATCGGCAATGCGAAGGTGACGTCGACCGGTTTGCCATTTTCTGTGCCGGGAATAAAGTTGGGCATAGCCTTCACTATGCGCAGTGCTTCGGCGTCGAGGATGGGGTCGACTGAGCGTGCAACTTGGAAGTCGGTCAAGCTGCCATCTGCTTTAACGATAAATTGTACGAGCACGGTGCCTTCAACTCCAGATTGGCGGGCAGATTCGGGATAATTAATATTCTCGATGAGGTATTGAATCATAGCTGATTCGCCTCCGGGATATTGAGGCAGTACATTTCCTGATTTTTCCGGAGTTTTTTGATTATTTTTTGTACTTTTGCTCGCGGTGGCCTTTTGCGAGTTTGTAGCTGCGATTTGGCTCGTTGCGGGTACTTGCAATTGAGCGTCGGCAGCTGAGTCGATGGCAGAGCCGATAGCCGGAGAGTTGATTGCCAACAGTGCAACGGCGATAGCCGGCACCATGACGAGAGAGCGTAAATTGCGTCTCGTCGTACTTCTTTTTTGATTGTACATCATAGTGATACGTTTTTTAAGATTACTGTGATTCAGGCTGTTGACCAGTGACGGGAATCGCGCGCCAACAGCCTTTTTTATTAATAACATTTGATAGTCGTAGATGGTGACCTTGTCGGAGGCCAACACGCGCTCGTCGGCTTGATATTCATGTACGTTGCGTAGTTCGCGACGCATCAACCACGAAGCCGGATTGTACCATAGCAATATGCAAACCACTTGAGCAAAGAGTAGGTCGAGCCAATGGTTGAGCTGTATGTGCTGCATTTCGTGGAGCGTTATTGTTTTGCCTGCGGCTTTGTAGTCGGCTTCAGACACTACGATATATCGTCGCCAACTGAATGGCACTACCGCCTCGTTGTCGGTGATAATCAGTGTGGCTGAATTGATGTCGATATGGCGTCCACGGCTAATTATCAATGTCAACCTGACGGCGCTACGCAGTGTTTGCAGCAGCGCAACTATCGCTCCGGTAAGGTATGTTGCCAACAAAATCGTCGAGAGGTAGTTGGGCTGAGCCGACGATTGGGCAGCAATATCTTCGACTGTGAGTTTGCCGATGGCGATGCCGTCGGTGCTTGCTGAGCTAAGCGACTGTTGTAGCAGGTTGAGTAGCAGCGGTATTACAATCGATAACGCAAATATTGTCAGCAATACGCCGCGGTTGTAGTTGTGGTGTTTCTCGTCGGCCAACAATAGTTTGTAGGCGAGGTAGAGAGCCAATATAATAAGTGATGAAGCTATAGAGCACGCAAATAATTGTCCCATGGATGATTGGCTTTTATTCGTTTTTGTTTTTGTTTTTCGATTCGACCAAGTCGATAAGTTGACGCAGCTCTTCGGCCGAAATTTTGTCTTCCTCAATCAATGTTGATACTACCGCGGTATAAGAGTTGTCGAAATAGTTGCATATGATGTCAGCAAGTGAGCGTGAACGAAATTCGGCTTTCTCTTTCAGTGCCATGTAGCGATGAGAGCCGCCTATTGATTCGTGGCCTACGTAGCCTTTCTCTTCGAGAATCCTCACGGTTGTGCTGACGGTGCTAAAATGAGGCTTCGGGTCGGGATAATGCTCGATCATTTGGCGTACGAACATAGGGCCGTTTGCCCAAAGCAATTGCATTATTTCACCCTCTTTCTCTGTCAATACTTGTTTCTTGCGTCCTGCTTTCATAACTAATTTTTTAGTTTACGCAACAAATTTACAATCAATTTCATAAATGGCAAAATTTTTGAACTAATTTTTTAGTTTGATGGGTGATTATTTTGTTATGTTAGGCAGTTGGGGGAGG
>CAZBBL010000020.1:0-21710 GCA_964490275.1 uncultured Barnesiella sp. | reverse complement strand
CCTCATTCTCTGGGAGTTCCGCGCTATCACCGACCCGGTTATACGACTTATACGAGCTATCCCCCCTCATCTACCGCTATTTGCGCCACTCTGCGTCTATCGCTGCAGCGCGAGCGTATCATCGGTAGCTAAAACAAAAATAATTCGATATCCGAGATGTATTCGTTTCCGCCATCGACAATAAGCGCTACTACCATCAAAAGAATCTCAACCCTACACCGCTGATTACAAATACATTACAGATTAATTATAATTGTTTCAATTATTTTTTTATCTTTAGATTTGTTAATGTAGTTAAATTTGCATATATTTGCACCCAATTTAGTATATTATTAACCCATTATACCTAATTTAATCGTAACGTTTCAAATTGCAAATTTATCTTGCGAGCCGTTTCTGACCCACAAGACTCTCGCAGGGATGAGCACCTAACCATTTAAACGTGGCGTTTTGTATTTAGGAATAATTTAACAAAACACCCCTCTTTATGATTAAGCGAACATCTGTTTTGTGCGCCTTGATTTTTTCTGTTGGCGCAATGATTAACGCTGAGGACCTACCAAGTGCAATCGACTATGTAAGTCCCGATGTCGAGTTGTTTATCAAAACCTACAACTCACCCAATCCTTTCCTCGTCGCTAACCCCGCTGACGGCAATGTTACTGTCAGCGCATCGCCTACATCGTTTAGTGCACTGTGGCAATTGATGGCTACCGAGAGCGACAATGTCTATTATCTTTACAACCGCGTTAATAATCTCTATGTCGGCAAGACCTCTACCGAAGCCGCTTCTCAAACAGTGTCATTGGTAAATGATATCTCGCTTGCCGGTCGCTACGAAGTGATTGAAGCTTCAGCCTCAGGCAATGTCGTTGCCTTTAGAGACATCGACAACACCACCGGGTCTGCCCCATATCTCAATGCGAGCAATTCTATCGGCACGCAAGTGGTCAACTATATGTTGATGAATGGCACAAATTGGCGCCCCAACTCAATGTTTTATCTCTCGGATGATGCTGCTACCACGGCCTCAATCTCACAAGCTGTAATTGACAAGGTCAATGCTAACATAGGTGATTATATCGGCGACTATAAAGCTGATAAAATCAATCCATTGGTCTCTGCTTTGTCTGCCAATTTGTCCAACCTCGATGCCGGTGTGCGTCTCGAAGCTGCAACCAACAGCGACGACTATGTAAATATGCCGATTGACGGTCACTTCTATCGTATCACCTCTGCATTCCCCTACTTCGCCGGCGACTACCTCAAAGAAACCTACTACACCTACGACTACCACCCCGCGCAGAATCGCCAGCGTGTCTATTTCCATTCTGAGGACTTGCTCGAAAACGAAGTCCCCTCTTATTGGATCTTCGACCGTCAAGATAAAAAGAACGGTACTGATGCCGACAACTATTATTTCCTCCGCGCAGTCAACTCGCGCAAAGTCATGCGCTACACATCTAATAATACTATTGTCGACCTTCGCGAAGACACCAATGAGCAAGCCGGCCTCTACTCAATCGTCAAAGACAATCGTGTAGTCTACGACCACGCTGTAGCTCTTAAGTCTCACTTCAACAACGACAATCGTACGCTCTCGCCTTACCCCTATCTCGGTACATTTACCATCAACCAAGGCGACACCCCCAACCCCTATGCTCACGATGGCGAAGAAACCGACGTCCGCGACGGTTGCAACATCCTTTCGCCCACCGACGATTATGTACAGGGCGCTAACAACTGGCGTATCGCTGAAGTCACTACAATGTCTGTACATTTCTATCACAGCGACGACATTGTCACCTACAACTTAACTGACGAAAGCAAATACTACAATGCCGTATGCTATCCCTTCGCTGTCAAGTTGCCCGAAGAACTCAAGGCATATAGCGCCGGCGTAGGTTTGGTTAACGGTGGCACCACATTGTGGCTCACACGCATCGAAACCCCCGATGGCCGTCAAGATGTCATCCCCGCCAACTCTCCAGCCATAATTGAAGCCCCCGAAGCCGGCACATACCAACTTACTATCTTGTATGATGCAAAATACCGTTCAATCAACTTCGGCCTCGAAGGTACTATCACTCCGCTGGCATTGGAGTCGAATGAAAAAATCTACGTCATCCACGACGACTGCGACCAATACGCACGTGGTGTCGTCGAAGGCACCGACTACAGCTACGACCCCGAACTCGAACAAAAGGATACCGGCAAACCCGCTCACTCGCTCTACAATAGCGACAGCACCTATATCGTGCCCGCCAACACTGCCTACGTTAAGACTCTCGTCGACCAAGATTACTTAGATATTGAAGACCTCGGTCTGCCCACAACCGGTGTAGAAGATGTCACTATCGATGCTCCCGGTAAAGGTTATGTTACCGATAGCGACGGCAACCCCGTCTACTACGATCTTTGCGGTCGTCGCGTTGTCAATCCTACCGCCGGTCTTTATATCTTGTCAAACGGTAAAAAAGTTATTGTGAAATAATAGGTTACATCTATTTGTAAGGATTTAAACTTAAATAGTGCCGACTTTGGGAACCAATCCCAAAGTCGGCTTTATATGTTATATAACATAATTTAACGACATACTATTGCCTATTTTAACATTAATATCTACCTTTGCGCCCGATTCTAAAAAAAGTTAACACACTTACATATTTTAGGGTAAACTTAAGTCAAAAAATAAACGCACCTCGTATAGCGAGAGCTATGCAGGCACATTTCTAAGGAAAAAAAGAATTTATGCTTAAACAAGTACTATTTTGTGGCTTGTCAGTGATGGCAAGCTCAGCAGTTTTCGCTGATTCGACAGCTGACACTTCTACTCTTTCTCAACAGCTCATTGACAAAATCAATGCTAACATCGGCAGCTATATTGGCGACTATGATGCAGTGAAAATCAATCCATTGTTGACCGCTTTGCAAAGCGACCTCAGCAACGAAGTGGCTTACCAAGCTTTGTTGGCAGCTTCGACCGACAATAGCTATATGAATATGCCGATTGACGGTCACTTCTATCGCATCACTTCTGCCTTCCCTTACTTCGCCGGCGACTACCTCAAAGAAACCTACTACACATTTGACTATCACCCCAACCAAGACCGTCAACGTGTATATTTCCATGCTGAAGAGGCTGAGGAAAACGAAGTGCCCTCATTCTGGATTTTCGACCGCCAGGAAAAGAAAAACGGAACCGATGCCGACGCCTATTATTACATCCGTGCCGTAAACTCAGGCCTTGTGATGCGTCGCACCGGCCAAAACACAGTCGTTGACACACGTGAAGATACTGACGCCGGAGCCGGCCTTTACACCATCGTCAAAGATGACTTCGTAGTCTACGACCATGCCGTAGCTCTCAAATCCCACTACAACAACGACTCTCGTTCTCTATCTATTAAACCATATCTTGGCACCTATACCGTCAATCAAGGCGACGAACCCGATATGTATTCTCACGAAGGCGAAGAAACCGACTTGCGCGACGGATGTATTAAACTTCCGCCCACAGATGATTATGTCCAAGGTGCCAACAACTGGCGAATCACTGAGGTGACTACCCTCCCCGTATTTTTCTATCACGAAGATGAGTACGGCCCTTACCACGACTGCAATGGCGTATATTATGCTGCCGTTTGTTATCCCTTCGCCGTACAAATCCCGGACGGATTGAAAGCATATAGCGCCGGCCTCGGCCTCGTCAAAGGTGGTACTAAAGTTGAGTTGACCGAATTTGAAACTCCCGACCACCGCAACGACGTCATCCCCGCCAACTCTCCCGCTATTATCAAATCTGACCGCCCCGGCACTTACTATTTGACCATCCTGTATGGAGCTAAATACAAAGCAATCAACTTTGGCCTTGAAGGCGCAATCACTCCGGTTGCCCTCGATTCCAACGATATCGCGTATGTGATTCACGACGATGGCGACGATATGGCTCGCTTAGTAACTGAAGGAGTCGACTATAGCTACGACAATACAATCTCTTACAAAGATTTTGACAAAGCTCCTTGGTCGCTCTACCATAGCGAAAGCACATATATCATTCCGGCTAACACTGCTTACGTCTCTTGCACCGGCAAAAAAGGCTTGGATGATTATACCGAAATCGAAGACCTCGGTCTGCCCACAACCGGTGTAGAGGATGTCACAATCGATGCTCCCGGCATAGGTTATGCTACCGATAGCGACGGCAACCCCGTTTACTACGACATTTGCGGTCGTCGCGTTGCCAATCCTACCGCAGGATTATATATTCTCTCAAACGGCAAAAAAATCATAGTGAAATAATTGATTATATGTTTGATACTGAGAGTCGATGGCCTTATGGCTATCGACTCTTGTTATTTTATAAAAATTATTTCTTACTTTTGCGATTGACCATATTACAATCTTATACCGATGAAAATTAATCATTCATATATCAAATCTCTTTGGGCCATAGCTGTGACAGCCGTAGTCCTCTTCACTTCGTTGCATACAAGCGCTCAGTCTCCTACCGACGAGATGCTTCAACCCGGCGTTAGTCGACAGTTAGCTCTTTGGCGCAAAGCTTCAATAGCCGACGTTAATTATCAATTAAACTTCGACTTGCCGATTAACACTTCAGAGCCTGTAAATGGTAGCGAACAAATAGCTTTCACCGTTGCAACATCTCTCCCCATTGTGCTCGATTTCAAAGCCGACGATAGCCGACTTCGCACGGTTGCGATTAACGGTGCAGCAATCGACAACTACCGCTTCTCAAATCAGCATATCGTCATACCGGCTTCAGATGTCAATCCCGGTAGAAATGTCATCGATATCGACTTCGTTGCCGGTGACCGTTCGCTCAATCGCAACGACGGATATTTGTACACGCTACTGGTCCCTGACCGTGCACGAACGTTATTCCCCTGCTTTGACCAACCCGACATTAAGGCTGAATATCGGTTGACGCTCACAATGCCTGATGGTTGGTGTGCAGTATCCAACACTTCGATAGCTTTTGAGCATCAAATTAATGATGGACGCAAAAAGGTGACGTTTAATGCGACCGAACCATTGAGCACCTACCTATTCTCGTTCGTCGCCGGCGAGTTTAGTAAGACTACTCGCTCTGATGGCAAGCATACTATATCGGCTTACTATCGCGAGACTGCTCCCGACAAGGTAGCACAACTCGACACTGTTTTCAAACAGATTTTTGCTTCACTCGATTGGCTCGAAGATTTCACTGCTATTCCCTATCCATTCGCTAAATACGACTTCGTCGTGCTTCCAGGATTCCAATTCGGTGGTATGGAGCATACCGGAGCCACGCTCTACAACGACCGAATGATTTTTCTCGGAAGTGTGCCTACAGTTGACGAAGAATTAGCCCGTTCTCAGATTATAGCTCACGAAACGTCCCACATGTGGTTTGGCGACTATGTTACGATGGATTGGTTCGACGATGTTTGGACTAAGGAAGTATTTGCCAACTATTTTGCAACTTGCATTGCCGAGCCGATGTATCCCGATATAAATCACAATCTCTATCGTCAGCGCACATTTGCCGCCACTGCGATGACCGAAGACCGTACGCGAGGCACTACCGCTATTCAACAACCTCTCGACAACTTGCAAGATGCCGGACTAATTTACAACAATATAATCTACTACAAGGCCCCGGTGGTGATGTTTAAGCTTGTCAACCTTATGGGCTGGGATTCATTCAAGGCAGGTATCCGCGAATATCTCAATCGTTATGCTTACAGTAATGCAAATTGGGACGATTTGATTGACATCCTCGATAGTTTCACAGATTATGATTTGAAAAAATTCAGCAGCGTTTGGGTAAAAGCTAAAGGCATGCCTACACTTGAATTTACGCGCACTTCAGGAGGCTTTGAAGTATCGCAATCCGACCCTTATGGTAGGGGCTTTACATGGCCACAAACCTTTGTAGTAAAAGCTTTTAACGCTACCGATTCTGCATCTTGTGAGGTGGACATGAATATGCCTCACAAGGAGATATCATTGCCATTTACTCCCGATATCGTTTTACCAAACACTGATGGCCGAGGATATGGATTCTTTTTGCCTGACGCTCAAAGCCTCCGATATATTGTCGACCGGTGGTATGAAATCAGTGATGAGGCTGAGCGACAGTCGCTGATGATGACTATGATGGAATGCTATCTTCATGGCAAACTCTCGGCAGAGACAGTTCTTAATTCATTGACAGCCGGCGTAGCGAAAGAGCAAAATAAGCTCATCGCTACTACTGCTATTGGTTATATCGGTTATATAGCCGGATTGGTCGACGGTGATTTGCGTAGAGATGCTGAATATCAGTTGGCTCATTTATCCAAAACGCTCCAGGTGGCATCTTTGCGACTTACTGCCGATCGACAACTAATAGCCCTCGCTACAGAACGTCACATCGTTTGTGATATATACGATAGGTGGGCCAATCATAGCGCCGACAGTTGGAGCAACGACGATTATACGACAGCAGCATACGAACTTGCAATACGTATGCCCGAAAAAGCCGATTCCATACTCGCGGTGCAGCGTAGTCGCATCTTAAACGACGATGAATTGCGCAAATTCGACTTTATAAGCCGTGCTTGCACCTCAGATACCATTGCTCTCGACAATCTGTTTGCTCAACTTAAATCAGCTGAAAATAGACGTATCGAGCCATACGCCGAGCGATTGCTTTACTATCTTAACCATCCGCTACGTGCCGACTATTCGGTCAAATACATTCGCCCTGCGTTGGAACTTTTGCAGGAAGTGCAACTTACAGGAGACATCTTCTTCCCTGCCGGTTGGCTGAAATCTTTATTGAAAGCACATCATAGTGAGGCTGCAAAGGAAGCTATCGAAAATTTCCTTCGTGACAACCCCAACTACCCCGAGCTGCTACGCAACAAAATCTTGCAAGCAGCATATTTGCCTGAACCTTTTGAAACTAAAAATGATTAGTAATACGATATGAGAAAAGTATTATCCCCAATCCTGTTGCTGTCAGTCATCATGATGACAGCATGTGGCGCAAAGACTTCTAACGAAGCTGTTAAATCGCCGTCTGATAACGACAATTTTGTCGTTGATTCTATTACATATACTGATAGCGTCGGCATGGGCGATTGGTGGGTGACGACACGCTATAATGTTGCATATCTCACCGGTGAAGCGCCGATTGTCAAGTCGATTGATAAATGGATTCGCTACCAACTCGCAATCAACAACGACCGACCGCTCAAGGCTGCGATTGCAGCGCTATCTGACTCTCTTATTCAAGCGGCGGCTGCTGATAAGGTTGACTCTGAAGACGGAGATTATTACAACCCACCTTATGGTTACGACTCGAAAATTTCGGTAGCTTATCAAAGCGACAAGCTCATCACCATGGAAATCTTTCGTTTGGATTTCACCGGTGGAGCACATGGTATGGCCTCCGACGTTTTCGAAACCTTTAGTGTGCCTGATGGCATATCTCTCGGATGGAATATGTTTGATATGTCAAAATCGGCAGAGCTTAAGAAGTTGGTGCTCAACGCTATTAAGCAACAATATTTCAATTTGACAGACGGCAAAGAGAATATGTTTTTTGATGAAACATCTTTCCCATTGCCGGCCACGGCACCATTCGTGCTAAAAGATGGAGTCAACTTCATCTATCAACCCTACGAGATAGCTCCATATGCTGCCGGTATGCCACAATGCTCATTCAGTTACAATCAAATAGCGAGCTTTTTGTCTACGACCGGCAAATCCATTCTCGAGCCGCGGTAAGTGTTTGAGGCTTTCCTACATCAAACCATTGATACGGATTAGACGATTGATATAGTCTTATATCAAGCGATTTTAAGCAATCGAGATAGAAGGGTACGATTGAGAAGCAGTCGTTCCCTTTTGCGTAAGTTTGTAGTTTTGGCAGCAGTGATGGATTAACAATCTGGATGCCGCTAAAAGCCAATTGCTGAAGTCCGTTGGGTTGAAAGCCGGCCGGCTTGGTCTCCGTCGTGGTAAGATTTTGCCAACCGCAGAGCCGACCTTCGGCATCAGCATAAAGTTGTCGTGACGATGTGCGCGTTGCGCATAGCATGGTCGCATCGGTCGTAGTATCGTTGGCTTTGATTAACTCAGAAAGATTTACGTTAGTGAGTATATCTGCGTTATGTACAAGTATTGAGTCGTTGTAGCCCAGTAGTGGCAAAGCTTTTGCAAGACCGCCACCGGTATCGAGCAGCCTTTCGCTTTCGTTACTAATGGAGATATTCAAACCAAAATTGTTGTTGTCGGCGAGATATTTGATGATTTGTGATGCAAAATGATGAACGTTGACCACTATATCGGTGATGCCGATTGTCGCCATATGTTCGATAACATGATAGAGCATCGGTCGTCCACCTACTTCGACGAGCGCTTTTGGGTGTAGGTCGGTAAATGGCTTGAGCCGCGAGCCTATCCCGGCGGCAAATATCATACCTTTCATAGTTTACTTTTTAAGATTGGTTTGGCTTCCGGCCAATAGTTCTACAATATTTTGCTCACGATGTTCAAGTCTTACATCAACGTCATATTTTTTGTTGACATATTGAGCAAGATGCTCAGCACAGTAGACAGAGCGATGTTGGCCGCCTGTGCATCCGAAATATACTGATAAGTTGGTGAATCCTCTTCGCAGGTAAACCTCAATTGATTTGTCGACCAAGGCTTGGCAGCTTTGCAAGAATGATCCAACTTCGCCACGCTGCTCCAAAAATTCAATTACCGGAGCGTCTCTACCTGTGAGTGACTTATACTCCTCGTAGCGTCCGGGATTGTGCATGGCTCGGCAATCGAATATAAAACCGCCTCCGTTGCCGGTCGGGTCTTTAGGTAGTCCGCGTTTATATGAGAAACTGCCGACACTTACTAATAGCGATTGGCGTTTTTGATTGTTTTTCGTTGATTGCTCGATAAGTCTCAGTAATAATGATTTGAGCGTCGGATATTCGTCAAACGGAGTTGATAGGTGCTCTGCTAATTTGGCCAATGCCAACGGTATGCTTTCGATAAAGTGGGCTTTCCCCTCAAAACGTCCGCGGAAGCCATACGCGCCGAGCACTTGTAGCAGTCTGAACAAAACAAAATGGCGCAGGCGTAAGCGAAAAGCATCGGCATCAATTTGGGTATATGCCGAAGCAGATTTGAGATAACAATCTATGAGATGATTGCGCAGGTCGGCTGGAATATTGGCTTTAGCTTGCCAGAGTAGAGAAGCAACGTCGTAGTAGATAGGCCCTTTTCGACCGCCTTGGAAGTCGATAAAATATGGCTTGCCGTCACATATCATCACATTACGCGATTGGAAGTCGCGATACATAAATGTGTCGGTCGGTTCTTGCAATAATGTGTCAGCGAGGCGTTCGAAGTCGTCTTCAAGGTCGTTCTCGTTAAAGTCGATGCCCGAAGTTTTCAGAAAGCAGTATTTGAAGTAGTTTAAATCCCACATTATCAACCGACGGTTGAACTCTGGCATCGGATAGCAGACATTGAAATCGAGGCCTTTTGCTCCACCAAATTGTATTTTAGGTAATTGGCTGATTGTATCTTCGAGTAACTGTCGCTCTTGAATGGAAAACTCTCCGGTTTGGCGACCGGAAGCGATGGCGTCGAATAGCGAAATCTTACCGAGGTCTTGTTGAAGATATGCGCTGCTGTTGTCACTGACGGCAACTACTTTTGGCACTGAAATGCCACAAGTCGCGAAATGTTTTGCAATTGATATAAATGCTTTATTTTCAGCTATTGATTCGCCGACAACGCCAATGAGTGTCGGCGCGCCTTCGAGTCGGAAGTATTGTCGGTTGGAGCCTGAACCGGTGAGCGCAGCGACTGATTGAGGCGCGTTGCCGGTAAGCTTGCGGTATAAATCTACCAAAATTTCTTGGTGCATTGCTTTGGTGAAAGTAGACTGGTTAGGACGCAAAATTACAAAAAAATGAGTAACTTCGCGGAAAATATTACACTAATGTCTGAAAACTCCCTGCTCAACCGACTTGAAGAGATTGAAGCTCGATTTGCCGAGGTCAGTACTCTTATCACCGACCCATCTGTAATAGCCGATATGAAGCGCTATGTAAAGTTGACCAAAGAATACAAAGATTTGGAAAAACTTGTAGGTGTGACAAATAAATATCGCAACGCTCTTAACACAATTGACGAGGCTAAAGAATTGATTTCTACCGAGTCAGACCCTGAGATGAAGGCGATGGCTAAGGAGGAACTCGATGAAGCTCGCAATCTCGTGCCACAACTCGAAGAGGAGATTAAGCTATTGCTTATCCCGGCCGACCCTGAAGATAATAAAAACGCCATTGTCGAAATACGCGGCGGCACAGGTGGCGACGAAGCTGCAATCTTTGCCGGTGACTTATTTAAGATGTATGCCAAATATTGTGAGTCGAAAGGCTGGAACGTTGCTGTTTCGAGCTTTAACGAAGGCACAGCAGGTGGCTATAAAGAAATTGTCTTTGCCGTCACCGGCGACAATGTGTATGGTACACTCAAATATGAAAGTGGTGTACACCGCGTACAGCGAGTACCTGCGACCGAGACTCAGGGCCGCGTGCACACATCGGCTGCCACAGTTGCAGTTCTGCCCGAAGCTGAAGAGTTTGACGTGGAAATCAACGAAGGCGAGATAAAATGGGATACATTTAGATCGGGCGGTGCCGGCGGTCAGAATGTCAACAAAGTTGAGTCGGGTGTACGTTTGCGCTATATGTGGAAGAATCCTAATACCGGCGAGGTTGAGGAGATTTTGATTGAATGTACCGAAACGCGCGACCAACCCAAAAACAAGGAGCGCGCGTTGAGCCGTCTGCGCACATTTATCTACGATAAGGAACATCAAAAATATATCGACGATATTGCATCGCGTAGAAAAACAATGGTATCTACCGGCGACCGCTCGGCAAAGATACGCACCTATAATTATCCACAAGGGCGTATCACAGACCACCGTATCAACTATACGATTTACAATCTGCAAGCGTTTGTCGATGGCGATATTCAAGATGTCATTGACCATTTGATAATTGCTGAAAACGCCGAAAAACTAAAGGAATCTGAACTCTAATCAAACAATCTTTATACAACTTAAAATATGAAAAGACAAGAGTTAGTTGACAACATTCGTCGTAAAGGCTCATTCCTTTGCGTCGGCCTTGACACTGATATCAAAAAGATGCCACAACACCTGGCTTCGCAGCCCGATGGCATTTTCCTTTTCAACAAAGCGATTATTGACGCTACCGCTCCCTACTGCGTAGCCTATAAGCCAAACCTCGCCTTTTATGAATGTTTCGGTGTAGAGGGTTGGATTGCACTTGAACGCACCGTTAAATACATAAAAGAAAACTATCCCGACCAATTTATAATTGCCGACGCAAAGCGTGGCGATATTGGCAACACATCCAAAATGTATGCTCGTGGATTGTTTGAGCATCTCAACGTCGACGCCGTAACAGTAGCTCCCTATATGGGCGAAGACAGTGTGACTCCCTTCCTTGGATATGAAGGCAAATGGGTCATCCTCCTTGCATTAACATCTAACAAAGGCAGCCTCGACTATCAATTAATTGAGGACAAAGACGGTAAACGTTTGTTTGAACACGTTATCGAAAAGTCATCGAAATGGGCCGGTAAAGATGAAATGATGTATGTAGTAGGAGCAACTCGCGGACAGCTCTTTGAAGATATTCGCAAGGTAGCTCCACGCAGCTTCTTATTAGTGCCCGGAGTAGGAGCACAAGGTGGAAGCCTTGAAGAAGTTGTTAAATACGGTATGATTGACGATTGTGGATTGCTCGTCAACTCTTCGCGAGGCATTATATATGCGTCGTCGGGAGAAGATTTTGCCGAAGCTGCCGGCCGTGAAGCCCAAAAACTTGCTCAGCAAATGGCAAAGCTTCTTAAATAGAGAGCTCCGAATGTCAAATTTAATAAGAGTAACTTTTTATTAAAGAAAAAAATCGCTATTTTTGCGACATATTAAAAGGACAAATTTAAGTTTAAACCAATAAATAGTAACCTAAACAATGACTATCGACAATTACAATTTCGCCGGCAAAAAGGCTATTGTCCGTGTGGACTTTAATGTGCCTTTGGACGAAAACGGCAACATCACTGACGACACCCGTATTCGTGGTGCACTCCCCACTTTGAAAAAAATTCTTGCTGATGGTGGTAGCCTTATTATCATGTCACACATGGGCAAACCCAAAGGTAAAGTAAACCCCAAATTGTCTTTGTCTCAAATCAAAGACGCTGTTGCTGCAGCTCTCGGCGCAGATGTAACATTCGCTCCCGACTGTGCTGACGCTTCAGAAGCTGCTGCCAACCTCAAACCCGGCGAAGTGCTTCTGCTCGAAAACCTCCGTTTCTATCCCGAAGAAGAGGGCAAACCCGTAGGTATCGACAAAGAAGACCCCGCTTACGACGCTGCTAAGAAAGAGATGAAAGAACGTCAAAAAGCATTCGCTGCCAAGCTCGCAAGCTATGCTGACGTTTATGTAAACGACGCTTTTGGTACAGCTCACCGCAAACACGCTTCAACAGCCGTTATCGCCGACAGCTTTGCTGCTGACGACAAGATGCTTGGCTACCTTATGGAAAAAGAAGTTACCGCTGTTGACAACATCTTGAGCAACATCAAACGTCCCTTCACCGCTATCATGGGTGGTTCTAAAGTTTCTACCAAGATTGGTATCATCGAAAACTTGATGGACAAAGTTGACAACCTCATCCTTTGCGGTGGTATGACTTACACATTTGCAAAAGCTATGGGTGGCAAAGTCGGCGATTCTATCTGCGAAAACGATAAGCTCGATCTCGCTCTCGACATCATGAAGAAAGCCAAAGATAAAGGCGTAAACCTCGTTCTCGGTTCAGACTGTGTTGCAGCTGACGCTTTCAGCAACGATGCTAATACTCAAATCGTACCCGTTATGGAAATTCCCGAAGGTTGGGAAGGTTTGGATGCAGGTCCCGAGACAAGCAAAGCATTTGCTGAAGCTATCAAAGGCGCTAAAACAATCCTTTGGAACGGTCCCGCAGGTGTATTCGAATTTGACAACTTCACAGCAGGTTCTCGCGCTATCGCTGAAGCTATCGTAGAAGCTACCAACAATGGTGCTTTCTCATTGGTAGGTGGTGGCGACTCTGTTGCTTGCGTCAACAAGTTTGGCTTGGCCGACCAAGTTTCATACGTGTCAACCGGTGGTGGTGCGCTTCTCGAAGCTATCGAAGGTAAAATCCTTCCCGGTATCGCCGCAATTAAAGGCTAATTAGTATTTACACCTAATCGTAAATATAATATTGCGGGAGGAGGTTGGATGACGACCTCCTCCCCTATTATTTTAATTACTCTATGCAGAGAATAGATAAGATAAATCAGTTTATTGCCGACCACCGCGATGATGACATTTGCTCTTTGAGACTAAAGTTTCATGGCGATGAATTGGCTGAGGCTGCAATAAGTCAAATCGAGCTGAGGCGCAAAGCTGCCTCGAAGTTTGTCGATACGGCGGGAGTAAACATTGCTCCAACATGGCTATTTTCTCCGGTTTCTGTTGAGCAAGCCACTTCAGCTGCTATCGCAGCTTTTCATGCACGTTTAGCTATCGGTGCACATTCAGTGCTTGATATGACAATGGGTATGGGCAGCGATTGCTCGGCTATTGCTCGCTCTGTCGCCTGTGACGTTATCGCTATCGAGCGCAACCACGATTTGGCGGAGATGTCGCGCATAAACTATGCTGATTTACCTAATCTTGAAATTATAGATTGCGATAGCGTAGAGTATCTCACTACGTGTAAACGTAAGTTTGACTTGATTTTTATCGACCCGGCACGTCGCGACACAGCCGGTCGTAGAGTCTATAATATTCATGATTGCACTCCTGATGTTGCCGAGTTGCAAACATTGATTTTTGAGCATTCGCCACGCGCTCTGGTTAAGCTGTCGCCAATGCTCGATTTATCGCAAACGCTCATAGATTTGCCGTCAACTCGTACAATTTATGTCGTAGAGGAGAAAGGCGACTGTCGCGAATTATTGGTCGATATGGTTGCAGACTTCAACGGTACCCCTGAGATTGTAGTTGTTGATGGTGGCAATGAAATGATGCGATTCACTCTTGATGATGAAGATGGCGCTGATGTCACCTATTCAACTCCTACAGCAGGCGATTTCCTTTATGAACCGTCACCGGCGGCGATGAAAGCAGGCGGCTTTAAGCTTATGGCATCGCGCTATCAACTTTCGAAGTTGGCAGCCAATTCACATTTATATTTTGGCAAAACAACTGTTGAAGGATTTCCCGGGCGAGTATATCAAATTGAGGAAGTGCTACCGTATGCCTCGTCAGTGTTAAAACGCTTTGGCCAGCGCATTAGTCGATGCGAAATTGCTGTCCGCAATTTCCCTATTAAGGCAGAAGAACTTCGTCGAAAGCTAAAAGTGAAAGATGGCGGAGACCATCGTTTGATGGCGACAACGGCGACTGATGGCAGTAAATTACTACTTCTTCTCAAACATACGAGCCATTGACCGTTTGTCCTCTCGTTCTTTAATTGACTGACGTTTGTCGTATTCCTTTTTGCCTCGACCGATTCCGACTACAAGTTTTGCCAAACCTCTGTCGTTGATAAACAGACGCAGCGGAACTATTGTAAAACCAGATTCTTTACCGTTCTTCTCAATTTTAGCTATTTCTTTTTTGTTGAGAAGCAATTTGCGATCACGACGCTGCTCGTGGTTGTTGTATGTGCCGTAGAAATATTCGGCGATATACATATTTTTAATCCATACTTCGCCATTGACAACGTAGCAGAATGTATCGGCGAGACTCGCCTTGCCCAAACGTATCGATTTAATCTCGGTCCCGGTCAAAACAATACCGGCTGTATAGGTGTCACCAATAGCGTAGTCGAATGTGGCACGCTTGTTTTTAATATTTATCTCTTTGAATGTCATGTTCAGGCGTTAGGAATCAGTTGATAAAACAAAAAGCGAAGTAAAAAAGGTGGCGCTATAATCGTAAAAACTGTTAAAAACATAAACTGTCCGACTTTGTCGGGGTTGACATCAAGATAGCGAACTCCTTTCCAAATAACGAAACCAACATAAGCCGGCAAGAATTTCAATATTTCCAGCTCAATCGGCAGTAGATTTGCCACGATACATATCAGCACCATAATCGACAAATTGTAGATAGCAAAAGTAGAAATCTTCTGCTCGGTAGGATTTTTGTCAGCGAGACGGCTCATGCAGCTTGTCATGGCAAATTGCGCGATAAAGAAAGTGGCGAAATAAGCGGTAAAGGTGATGATTGCATCTTGCATCACGCTTATAACAGTTGCTTGGTCGCCATCATAAAAGAGCCTAATCAGGCATGAAACGGCTGCTGTGGCGAGCAAGGGGTAAAATCCGGTACGACAAAGCTCTGCAGATGGTTGGCCGCTATGAGAAACGTCTTCCCAACCACGTGCGGGCGATATGATGAGTTGTAATATGTGTCTGAGAAATGATAACATTTGATGAAATTTGCACAAAGTTACATAAAACTCGGCTTTTTTCGATGAAAAGAGTTATTTTTGTAGTGTCGAAAAAATAAACCCACTCATAACACACTAATCAGACATACGATATGTTGAAGAAAATTCTTTCAATTTCCGGTCGTCCCGGTTTGTTCCGTCTTGTTAACCAAGGCCGAAACATGCTCATCGTTGAATCGTTGGAGACAGGCAAACGCTGTCCGGCTTATGCTCACGATAAGATTGTTTCGCTCGGCGATATCGCTATCTACACCAACGACGAGGAGGTTGCCTTGGCTGACGTGTTTGAAACTATCAAACAGAAATATGAAGGCAAGCAAGTAGACCTCAAACAATTTGCCGGTGATGCACAATTGCGCGAATCTTTTAAGGAAATTCTCCCGACGTTTGATGAAGACCGCGTTTACACCAACGACATCCGCAAGATTTATCAATGGTACAACAAGTTGATAGCTGCCGGATTTGAGACATTCAAAGAAGAACAATCCAAGGATGAAGCTGCATCTGAAGCTGCTGAATAACTTTGGTGATAAGCTATAAACAAAAGCGGGGTGGCGCTGATTAAAGAGCCGCTCCGCTTTTGTTATCTTAGAACTTGTTTGGAAACAAGCTATTAATATCCGATTAGTTGTAGGATATATGGAGTAAGCAATGCGGTAAACAAACCGTTGAGTGTCAATCCCAAAGAAGAGAAAGCGCCGTAGCGATATCCCTTTTCGATAGCGGCTGAGGTGCCGACAGCGTGTGCTGCCGTACCCATTGACAAACCTTGAGCTATCGGGCTTTTTACGCCTGAAAGTTTCATGATTTTAAATCCGCTCATGCCACCAAATATGCCGGTGCATACAACGACGGCCGCCGTCAGCGAATCGATGCCACCAACAGTTTTTGTCACTTCAATAGCGATAGGAGTTGTCACTGACTTAGCTGCCAATGAGAGCACCACCTGCTGTGTCGCGCCAAATAGTTGCGCCAACAATACCACAGAAATGATACCGACTATGCAGCCGGCCAATTCGCAAATGACGAGTGGTATCAGCTGTTTCTTTATAGTGTTGAGCTGACGGTAAAGTGGTAATCCAAGAGCGACGACAGCAGGCTTTAGCCAAAAATCTATATATTGACCGCCTTCTTGATATGTCTCATAGGATATATCGGTGAGCAATAAGAAGGCTATCATTACGATAATCGTCATCAAAATCGGGTTGAGATATTGCTGTGCCGTGCGGCGTTGGAGTATCTGTGACAAACCGTAGACGACAAAAGTCACGGCAAGTAGGAAAAACTTATTTGTTAGGAAGTCCATGATGTCGAGATGATTTGAAACGTCGTATTATTTGGTGAGTTCGCCCGGTTGCAGCTATTGTCAAAAACGTGCTGATTACTGTAGCAGCAACTATAGGCAACCATTGTTCTCTAAGAAGTCCGAGGCAGTTCATAAGTCCGATTCCTGCCGGAACAAAGAAAAATCCGAGGTTCTTGAGTAGGAAGTTTGTGAGTTTTTCTATAGATTGAGGTTTTATCAAACCCCGCGACAGCGCTGCTGTCAGTAGTAGCATTCCGATGATACTCGATGGTATCGGTATGCCTGTAAGCCAAACGATAAGTTCGCCGGCAGCAAGGAAGCTAAATAAAATAGCACATTGTATTATCATAGTTTTTTACCTTAGTCTATAAAAATATGCAATCCGCCGAGGGGTCGGCGGATTGATGGGTTGGTTTATCATTAAAGCGATATGGCATCTATGGCAGGTTGGTCGGTCAGCGCTATCTTGAATACGTTGTTGACGTTATCGACATAGCTGAAGTCAAGGCCGGTGCGATATTTTTCGTCGATGTCTTCGATGTCTTTCTTATTCTCTTTCGACAATATGATTTGTGTGATGCCGGCGCGCTTGGCTGCGAGAATTTTCTCTTTGATACCTCCTACCGGGAGCACTTTGCCTCTGAGCGTGATTTCGCCGGTCATGGCTATGCGCTCTTTGACGCGACATTGACGGAAAGCCGAAAGCAGTGAGGTAGCCATTGTGATGCCGGCTGACGGGCCGTCTTTAGGAATTGCGCCTTCGGGAACGTGGATGTGTATATTGTATTTGCCGAAAATCTCCGGATTGATGCCGAGAGCAGTGGCGTGGGCTTTGATATATTGCAGGGCTATCATCGCTGACTCTTTCATGACATCACCAAGATTGCCGGTGAGAGTCAATTTGCCTTCTTTGCCTTGGTTGAGCGATGTTTCGATAAAGAGTATTTCTCCACCAACGGCAGTCCAAGCCAGTCCGGTCACTACTCCGGCGTATTCGTTGCCTTGGTAGCGGTCGGGTGAATATTTTTCAATACCGAGGAATGTTTTCAAATCGCTTGGCTCGATGACGTCGGGTATCGGGTCGTTTTGCATCTTCATTAATATAAGCTTTCGACCAATGGCGGTGAGGCTTTTTTCGAGCTGACGCACGCCACTTTCGGCGGTATATCTGTCGATGATAGTGGCTAATGCGGCGTCAGAGATACGATAAAGTGAATCATCGATATTGAGCTCTTTTAGTATTCTCGGCAAGAGGTGGCGACGAGCTATCTCAACTTTTTCCTCGAGGAGGTAGCCCGAGAGGTCGATGACTTCCATACGATCTATTAGCGGACGGTCGAGATTAGACAAAGAGTTGGCCGTAGCGATAAATAAGACGTTAGACAAATCGAAATCGATGTCGATATAATTGTCGTGGAAATGGCAGTTTTGCTCGGGGTCTAACACTTCGAGCAGAGCTGAAGCAGGGTCTCCTTTGTAGTCATTGCCGAGTTTGTCAATCTCGTCGAGCATCAACACAGGGTTATTGGTGCCTGCACGTCGTATGGCTGTCATGATACGCCCTGGCATAGCGCCGATATAGGTGCGACGATGGCCACGTATTTCGGCTTCGTCGTGGAGTCCGCCGAGAGAAATTCGGCCAAATTTACGACCAAGGGCGTCAGCGACGGAATGTCCTAAAGAGGTTTTACCAACTCCGGGAGGGCCTACCAAGCATAAAATTGGAGATTTGCCTTTGGGGTTGTTTATGAGCACAGCAATTTGCTCCAAGATACGCTCTTTTACCTTCTCAAGACCGTAGTGTTGGCTCTCGAGAGCTTTGCGAGCAGCGCTAAAGTTGTGGTTGAGCTCACTTGCCGTCGACCATGGGAGTTCCAATATGGTGTCGAGATAGGCATATTGAACGCTGTAATCGGGCGATTGGGGGTTGAGTCGCGAAAGCTTGTTGAGTTCTTTATCAAATGTAGCGCGGACATTCTGGGGCAATTTGGCTTCGTCGGCACGTTTTGAAAGCGCTTCCAGATCGTTGTCGTCGCCATTAAGCTCATGGTCGATAGCTTCCATTTGTCGTTGAAGAAACATGCGACGCTGTTGGTCGTCGAATGATTCTTTGGCTTTTTGCTGAACGCTTTCGGCGATTGCCATCATCTCTTGGTGGCGAGTGAGTTCGTTGATGAGCATTTGAGCACGGTTTTTCAAACGATACTCTTTGAGCAAGTCCATTTTAAACTCAGTTGAGAGCGGTACGTGCGTAGCAACGGCATTGACGACTTCGGCGGGAGAGAGAGGGCTGTTGAGCAGATTGAATAGCATATCGAGTTCTTTGGGAACATCACGATTTTTTGTTGTCAATCTGATAGCACCTTCTTTAATCTGCTCAGACATTACTTGAAACTCCATGTCGCCTTCTTTCGGTACGCGCTCTTTTACTTCTCTGACGGAAACGGAGAGAATTTCTTGAAATTGCGACATAGCCAATGCTGCGCCGGTAATCTTTACTTTACCGCGGGCTCTTACGATGGCAGTATGCTGGTCGTCGGGCAATTTGATTACTTGTATAATGTCGGCAATGACACCATAGGGATACAAGTCGCTGATTCCCGGGTTTTCTTCTTCGGGATTTATCTGACAAAATATGCCGACCGACATTTTATGTTTTTGTGCCGTTTCGGCTATTGCAAGCGAAGTTTTGCGCACCAATCTGATTGGGATGGTGACATCGGGGAAAAGCACCAAATTGCGTGTCGGTATGATTGGCAGCGCATCTAAATCGACGATATTGTCTGATTTATAGTCGTCTAAGTGCACGTGTCCAACCGAGATTATTGGCTGATTGTCGTTGTTGTCAGAAAAATTCATACAGTATAATATATGTGCCTAATTATGTTCTTCTTTATTATATGCAAATAGGATGCCAAAGTT
The DNA here is from genome assembly GCA_964490275.1 of uncultured Barnesiella sp. Lineage (GTDB taxonomy): Bacteria > Bacteroidota > Bacteroidia > Bacteroidales > Muribaculaceae > JAGBWK01. The sequence goes on along the minus strand of CAZBBL010000020.1, from coordinate 1,888 downwards.
ACGAAAAAAACGCCATTTACGAATATATGTTTATAAACATATTTATTACTCTTTGTTTATTGGAAAATTTTGGCTACTTTTCGCGTCGAAAAACTTTCAACTAAGAAAAACTTAACAACTCTAAAAATTTCTAATAACATGAAGGTCTATCAAACCAACGAAATCAAGAACATTGCCTTGCTTGGAAGCAAAGGCTCGGGTAAAACCACGCTCGCTGAAGCTATGCTTTACGAGTGTGGAGTTATAAAACGTCGTGGTACTATTGATGCTCAAAATACAGTCTGCGACTATTTCCCTGTTGAGAAAGAGTATGGTTACTCAGTATTCTCAACAGTTTTTTACGCCGAATTCTTGAACAAAAAGCTCAACGTTATCGACTGTCCGGGAGCTGACGACTTTGTCGGCAATGCAATCACTGCCCTGAATATGACCGACACCGGCGTTATTTTGGTCGATGCTCAGTATGGCGTCGAAGTAGGTACTTGCAACATCTTCCGCACTACAGCTTCGCTTAAAAAACCGGTAATCTTCGCGCTTAATCACCTCGATGGAGACAAAGCCGACTATGACAACGTCGTTGAGCAAATGCGTCAACAATTTGGTCCGAAAGTTACCCCGATTCAATATCCCCTCTCATGCGGTCCGTCGTTCAACGCTATGATCGACGTGCTTTTGATGAAGAAATATTCGTGGGGTCCCGAAGGTGGCGTGCCTACAATCGAAGATATCCCGGCTGAAGAGATGGAACGTGCAAGCGAGTTGCATCAACAACTCGTTGAAGCTGCAGCCGAGAACGATGAAACTTTGATGGAAAAATTCTTTGAACAAGGCCACCTTAGCGAAGACGAAATGCGCGAAGGCATCCGCAAGGGTTTGATTGATCGCTCGATCTATCCCCTATTCTGCGTGTCAGCGCTCAAAGATATGGGCGTTCGCCGCATGATGGAATTCTTGGGCAACGTTGTTCCGTTCGTTGAAGATATGCCGGCTCCGGTCGACGTTGACGGCAACGAAATCAAGCCCGATTCCAACGGCCCGTTGAGCATATTTATGTTTAAAACGACGGTTGAGCCTCACATCGGCGAAGTGCAATATTTCAAAGTTATGTCAGGTACGTTGACCACCGGCGTCGACCTCGACAATGTCAGCCGCGACTCTAAAGAGCGCATTGCTCAGCTCTACTGCGTATGTGGCCAAATCAAGACTCCGGTCGACAAACTTTGCGCCGGCGATATAGGCGCTACAGTCAAGCTAAAAGATGTGCGCACAGGCAACACACTCGACGAAAAAGGGTGCACAACTCGCTTTGATTTCATCAAATATCCCGCTCCGAAATATCAGCGTGCAATCCGTCCGGTTACCGAAAGCGATGCCGAAAAACTCAGTGCCATTCTCAATCGTATGCACGAAGAAGACCCGACATGGGAGGTTGAGCAATCTAAAGAGCTCAAACAAACTATACTTTCAGGTCAAGGTGAGTTCCACCTCCGCACATTGAAATGGCGTGTCGAAAACAACGATAAACTCCCCATCGTTTTTGAGGAACCGAAGATACCCTATCGCGAAACCATCACCAAGGCAGCGCGTGCCGATTATCGCCACAAAAAGCAATCGGGCGGTGCAGGTCAGTTTGGTGAAGTTCACTTGATTATCGAGCCATATTATGATGGCATGCCGGCCCCCGACACCTACAAGTTTGGCAACCAAGAATTTAAGATGAACGTCCGCGACACCCAAGAGATTCCCTTGGCATGGGGCGGCAAACTCGTGGTTTGCAACTGTATCGTTGGTGGTGCTATCGATGCTCGATTTATTCCAGCTATCGTAAAAGGATTGATGGACCGCATGGAGCAAGGCCCGTTGACCGGTTCGTATGCTCGCGACGTGC